>JAADFX010000022.1 GCA_013152685.1 Methanobacteriota archaeon
CGTCAGTCAGGGTGAAGTTCAGATTCCGGGGAGCCCACTCAACACTCTCCTTGACAACATAACCCTGAACCTGAACCTGACGACCCTCATAACGACCAGGATCCTCAACAACATCACTAACACTCTTGTAAGGATTAACAAAACTCTCACTGGTGGCAGTGCTCAAAGCTATACCAAGAAAAACAAGAACAACCAGAACACCAACCACATAACGCAAATTACGACCCTCAAGGGACATGTATTTAAGCTTCTCAGAGGCGCACTAAATAATTTACCCTTTTCAAACTGTAAAGTCACCGCCTCCCGGCATCCACCAGGCGGAAGATGGAGGTGAGAAGCCGCCTCTCCCTGAGAATCCGGAGTCCAGCGCTCCTTATGTTCTCCAGGGTTCGCCTGTTTATCTCAGGTCCGAGGATGTGCACCAGCGGGTTCAGCAGGTCCTGGAGCGCCCCCACGAGGGGGTTCTCGCTCCTCATGTGCTCCAGGAAGCGCGCCCTCCCTCCGGGGCGCAGCACCCTGCGCACCTCCTCCAGGCCTCGCACGGGGTTCTCCACAGAGCAGAAGACGTAGGAGCTGGCTGCCGCATCGAAGCTCCCGTCCCTGAAGGGGAGCGCCTCAACGTCTGCCAGCACCAGCTCCACCCTCCTGCCCAGCCTCTCCGCCCTGGCCTTTGCTCTCCGGAGCATGCGCAGGCTGATGTCAACCCCGACCACAGGGGTATCGCCGGGGTGGTGCGGTATGTTCTTGCCGGTGCCTATTCCCACCTCCAGAATCCGCCCTCCTCCGAGGCCTGCGAAGAGGAGCCTCCTCCAGCGGGAGAAGGCGACGAGCTCCATGGGGAGCTCCAGCAGGTCGTAGAAGGGGGCCAGCCTCTCGTACCGCCTCCTGTCCAGCCCAAGCTTCATCCTCCGGGGCACCCTAGCCGGCATATCCATCCAGGTACTGGAGGAAGACCTCCTTGGGCATGTAGCCCACAGTCTTCCCCAGGAATCTGCCCTCACTGTCCAGGATGACAAAGGAGGGGTGCCCCGTTATCTGGTACACGAGCAGCAGGTTCCTGTTCTCCGGCAGGTCGGAGTTTATCTTGACAGGCACAAAGTTGGCGGAGATGTACCTCACCACCTCGGCGTCGGTCATCACCTCCCTGTCCATCTTGACGCACCAGCCGCACCACTCCGCCCAGAAGCTTATGAGCACGGGCTTGTTCTCCTTTCTGGCGATCTCTATGCCCCTCTCCAGGTCGTTCCATATCCAGTTTATCCCGCCCTCCCCCGCGTCTCCGTGATTCGCGGCGGCTGTTTTCCCGTCGTCCGTCTCCCGGAGCGCCAGCGGCACCAGCAGGGCCAGCGCTCCTACGCCCAGAAGCAGGAGCAAGCGCGAATCCATCTCAATCAGCCTGAATTTAGTGGGACACCTCAAAAATAGCTTTCTGCTTCCACAAATTAAGCGCAGGGGTAGGGAGGCTTTCCACAATGCAGGATGTGCCGTGGAAACGTTTTTATCAGGCGCCGCAGAATTCTTCCCATGCCCCACAAGTTCGACCCCTCCAGGGCAGAGGTGCTGGACGACCAGGAGCGCCGGCGCGTGCTCCCCCCGGAGGGCATTCTCAGGAGAATAGGCGTGCGTCGCGGCACGAGCTTCGCCGACGTGGGATGCGGCACAGGGTACTTCACCCTTCCCGCCTCGGAGCTGGTTGGCGGTGAGGGCAGAGTTTATGCCATTGACATCCAGGCTGAGATGCTCAGGCTGCTGGGCGAGAAGATTGCCGGGAGGGAGAACATCACCCTGGTGAAGTCCGAGGAGGACAGAATCCCCCTGCCGGAGGAGTGCGTTGATGTGGCCCTCCTGGGGCTTGTGCTCCACGAGCTCGAGGGGAGTGGCACCCTCCGGGAGGTCCGCCGCATACTCAGGAGGGGAGGCACCCTGGGCGTTGTGGACTGGAAGAAGGTGCCCACTTCGGTGGGGCCGCCCCTGGAGGAGCGCCTCTCCAGGGAGGAGGCGGCGGAGAGGCTGGAGGACGCGGGCTTCGGCATGGTTGAGTCCTTTGAGCTGCCGATGCACTACCTGCTGGTGGCGAGGAGGCGGTAGGCTGCCCTCTCAGGCTCTGCCGTCTGGAGCATCGCCGACAGGAGCCGCCACTGCCCCTCCGAAGGCTCCGTCAGCCTGAAGCCTCCCCCCTCCAGCTCCAGCAGCTTCAGCCTTTCAAGCTCCAGCAGCGCCTCCGCCCCGCTGCACCCCGCCGCAGAGGCGCGTCTCTCCACCTCCCGCTCAAGGGCTCCGGCGCTGGAGAGGAGAAGCTCCCGGTGCGCCTCCTCCATGCTCCGCAGGTGCTCCTCCTGCAGCGGCAGCTCCCCGAAGAGGAGCCTCAGGACGGTGCCGCGGTACCAGCGGCCCACTAGCCTGTGAGGGAGCTGCCTGGTGAGCCGGTTGAAGAGGAGCACCAGCAGCACATCTCCCCTCCTGGTATCGCCAGCCCACCTGCAGAGCTCCTCCCGAAGGCCCCTCCCGGCGATCTCCAGCAGGGGCAGGAACTCTCCGCAGGAGTACACCCTCATCACCCCGCAGGACCTCACCCTGACGGGCACCCCTCCCACGTTCTTGCCCAGGTACCTGCTCCTCTGCCTTATCTTCTTCTCCACAGGGTCGTAGTAGGGGGTTACCTCGTAGAGGTACTCGCCACCGCCAATCCGCTTGACCCTGATGAAGGGCTTCATGTGCCTATTTAGGCACATATGCATTAAAAATACTTATGGCCTCCACACCGCCAGCATCTGGTTGTCCCGCATAGTGGCGGCGTTTGCCTCCCACAGCCTGAGGAAGTCCTCCCTGGGCACGAACAGGAGGCCCACCAGCGGATCCAGCGCTACCACCCTGCCGGGCGTCATCCCAACCACCACCCGGTAGTGCCCCTCGCTGCTCTCGAGGCTCCGCCTCTGGAGCACAATAACGGGAATCCCCTCCTCCAGGTACTCCTCAAGCAGGCGCATGCTGAGAGTGTCGTTGTCCGACTGATGGGGGACAACGCTGAACCCCTGCCCCCTGAGGTAGTGCAGCAGGTCCACAGCCGCCAGGTTCCCGCCGTCCCTGCGCAGCCCAAGCTCGCCGGCAATGCGGGACTGCGCCTTCTTCACCCCGTAGTACTCCATCACCGCCTGGGCCACAGCGGCGCCGCACCAGTTCCCCTCCTGCTGCTGGTGATAGGGCAGCTGGAGCACCTGCCCCTGGAGCGCGCCGGCAGGCGGGGCCAGGAGAGCGAGAAGGGCAACGATGACGCGGGCGCCGCTAATCGCCATACCCTCCCCGTCTCCTGACTGTGCACAACGCCTGGAGGTACCCACCGGCGGGAATCTGCGGCGAAGTCAGCTGCAGCTGGAGTCCCGGCAATGGAAGCCTGCCTCCGGGGAAGTGGTGGAAGCCACTCACTGAAAAACAGGGGAAGAGGGGGCAGAGCAAACTTTTCATGTACAATATTGTGCATTCGTTGGTATATAGGAGTATATGAAACTGTATTACAGAACATTATTACATCAGCGGTGCTACGCACCCAGGATCTCCCCAACCCGCCTGGCGATGTCCTCATCCACGCCCGCGAGAACCACCTTCAGGCGGAAGGTGTAGGCGTCCAGCTGCTTCCTGTACCTCAGGTACTCCACCACCTCTGGCCGAAGGTGGTCTGAGACGTAGAGGATGGGGGCGTCAAAGCTGCTGGCGAGGAGGGCGGTGTCGGTGCTCACATTCCTGCCGTCGGCTATGATCAGTACCTCGCTGCCCTTCAGCGCCCCGGAGCTAAGCAGCAGCTTCAGAGAGGTCTCATACCTGTCCCTGCCCCAGATCCTCTCAACCCTGGGAACCATCTCCCTGAGGCGCTCCTCAACGCGCGGTGAGACCGCCACGGGGCCGCCGACAATTACCACCCTGCTCGGGCTCAGCCTCATCAGCGCCTCCCGGGTGGCTTCGGGAAGCCTTCCCGGCTCTGTGAGCAGTATGGGCGCACCAAGCTTGCGGGCGTAGGCCACGGCGGCTATCGCATCTACCTCCAGGTCACCCCTCGCTATGACCACCGTCTCCGCGTAGGTGTACTTCCTCAGGGCGCTGCTGGCCGCGGCGGCATAGACGTCCCCCTCCATCTCCTGCGGGTGGGAGGAGAGGGCCTCAAGGGCCCCTGCAGACTCCGGCGCGGGATACGCACCTGTGACGTCGCCGGTCACCAGCATGGGCGCTGCCAGAACCCTGGAGACGCGGTAGAAGAGCTTGTACTGCAGGTTCAGGTACTCAATCACGTCCCTGAGCAGCTCTGGGGTGAGCCTGTTGATCCCGTGCACCAGTGGCATGGCGCGCCTTCCACCGCCGCCGCCACCCGCCAGGAGAGCCGCGCCGCCTGCGCCGCCACCGCCTGAGCCTCCGCCACCGCCGGTGCTCACAGTGAGGTGCACATCACCGCCCGTGGTGACGGTGCCGGACAGGGTGACCAGCTCGCCGGAGAAGGAGTATCCGCCCCTCGCGGAGGCGGGGACCTTAAGGGTGTAGGTTATAACCCTGTCCCTGACTTCGCTCCCGTACAGAACCCACTTCACCATCCCCCGGCTCCGGTTGAAGTAGCCCTGAGGGGCGGCTGACACCACCTCCCAGCCGGCAGGGATGCGCTCCCTGATTATCACCCCCGTGGGTGGAGAGCTCTCATTGATGTCCAGGCTCAGGCTGATGGTAAGCTCTGAGCCTGCGCCCGCGCTGGCGGGCATGCTTCTGCTGACACTCTCGGCGAAAACGGGAGTGGCAAAAAGCAATACTACCAGAAGTGCCGGGGTATATTTCATTAACGATAGGTTTTTCCCGCCACCTATTTATAGTTTGAGTTTCGAAAACGGAAAGGTCCTTACCTTCCCGGGAGGAGGTACTCGAAGGTGTAGTTCTTGTAGACGATCACCAGGGTGTTCCGGGTGGACTCCCTGGTTACAGGCTCAAAGAGCAGGAAGCCCTCCCGCTTTGCTCCGGGAAGAAGCAGCCCCCGGGAGAGGTCGCCCATGCTGGAGGTTCTCAGCAGGTTGAACTGCCTGCCCCACTGGTCTATAATCGCCGCGTAGATGCTGTACTCCAGGTAGTCTCCGCCGGTGTTCATGAAGGAGAGGCGCACATAGCTCACGTACCCCTCCTCGGTCCTGTGCCTCTTCCTGAACTCCAGGGGGGTGATGCTCAGGTTCTCCCTCACCAGGGTGTCGCCCAGCAGCGCCTCCGGCGTCGCCACCTCCAGGGGCTCTGTCTCAAAGTAGCCGCTGTACCTCTCCGTGCCCCCCACGCTGAGGTAGTAGCTCCTTCCCGGATACACTCCGCCCAGCAGCACGCTGTGCTCTGCTGAGGCGTTCTCACTCCTGTATATGGGCCTCAGCTCCTCCGGAGAGGTTCCCAGCTTCACCACCGCTGTGGCGGGCCTCTCCAGCACCCAGGTGAGGTTGATCCAGCTGTGGCTGGCGTTGACGCTCAGGTTCAGAATCCGCGGGGGGTCCAGCTTGGCGGTGGTGAAGTTGTAGACCTCGCTCTCCCAGGTGTGGTTTGAGAGGTTCACCAGCACCCTGAGCTGATAGGGCGTGTTGGGCTCCAGCGCGATGAGGTAGACGGTGTGGTGGGTTCGCCTTCCGGGTTTGATGATGCTCTGATTCATCTCCCCGTCCTTTCCGTAGAGGAGGATGCTCTCAGTGGGGATGGCCGTGACCCAGCTCACCCTGGCGGAGTGCCGCGTAACCAGGGAGATGGTTATGTTGGCGGCGTACTCCTCTTCCTCCTCTTCCACAGGGGTTTCGTTCAGCTCTATCCCCGAGAGGTCGACCACCAGGGGCTCGGGCTCCGCTTCCTGGGGCGCCGGCTCCTCCACCTCCTCTATGCAGCCGGCGATAAGGAGCAGCAGCAGGAGCAGGGGTAGCCTCATTCACACCACCTCGTCTTCTTTTATGAAGTTCCGGGCTATGAGCGCCAGCAGGGCCACGAGGGAGAAGTAGAGGAGGAGGGCTATTCCCAGGGGCTCGACAGCATAGGAGTGGCCCACAGGAATGAAGCGCCACCAGTTTGGAATCTGGTACAGCTTCTCAGAGATGGGGAAGAAGAGGGGGACGCCGTACATCCCGCCGACCATGTCGAAGATGAGGCTGCCCAGCATCATAACCCCGAGGGCGGCGGTGTAGGTGCGCCTCCCGGGCAGCCTCAGGGCGCGGAGGAGGAGGTAGAGGAGGGCGCACACCAGCAGCACAAAGAAGAGGTTGTGCATCGGAGACGGCAGGTTGCCTAAGAACTCCTGCCTGAAGGGCTTCAGCTTTCTGTAGTTGAGGGCGTGGTCCAGGTCCATCACGATTGACACGGGGGTGAGAAGCAGCAGGTGCCTCCTCCTGAACCTGGCCCCGGCTTCCCTGAGGAAGACGTACCCCCCCAGCAGGTTGAGAACCGAGTGTGCAAAGCTATCCACTTCTGTTTCTCTCCTTTACGCCTTTGACCCAGAAGTGCACCTCATTGGTGCCGCGCTCGCTGGTGAGCACCAGCCTGAGCTTTACCGGGAAGGGCATGCCGCCCCGCAGACCGGTGAGCTCTATCCTCTCCTCCCTCTTCTTCCCGGGGTTGCACAGGGTGAAGTCGCGCTCGCCAATCTTCCTCTCCCCCAGGTAGATCTCCAGGTGGTAGGAGGTGGGCCTTCCCTCGTAGCACTCGACGCCGTAGGTGAAGGAAAGGCTGCCGTCCTCTATGTAATTTGAATAGGAGCCGGGGACCAGGTAGAGGGCGGAGAACCTGGACTCCTGCTTGAGCACGTAGATGAGGTATGCCTCCACAGCAACGCCAACCAGGACTGCGATGACTATCGACCACTTTATTATCCGCCAGAACTCTGCGTTTTCGGCCTCAGAGCTCATCGCCGACGCCTCCCCAGCAGGTAGAGGAGCAGCGCACCTCCCGCCAGCGCCAGCGCAGCAGCGCCGCGGGAGATTCCCTGCTCTACCGCACGCCTCTGCTCCACCCGCAGGAGGGATGGGGGCACCTCACCCTCCCCGGCGAGGGTTACCCAGGAGCCGTTGATGGTGTACTCGCCCCGCGCATTCCGGGGCACCGCCAGGGTGTAGGCTATCCTCTCCGGAGGGCCGCCGGGGAAAACCCACTTTATTAGCGCTTCTCCGGGGCTGAAGTAACCCGCCGGCTCAGAGCCCACCACCCTCCAGCCAGGAGGCAGGCTCTCCCTGATTATAACACCGCCGGAGGGGGAGCCGGAGATGACCAGGACTATGGTTATGTTCTCGCCCGGCGCGGCGCTGGATGGGAGCTCCCTGGAGATGACCAGGGAACCCGCCACACCCTGGATGAGAAGCAGCAGCATTACCACCTTCACTCTTCTGTCCACTTTCAGCACCTCCTTCACTCCCCGGCCGGGGACTACCGCCCCCCGCGTGGAGTCCCAAGCCATGCAGCAACACCAGAGAGCAGGGCGAGCAGCACCGCGGCGGCTGCGAGAAGCCTGGCGTAGCCCTCCTCCGGCTCCTTCGCCGGAGCCAGCGGCGGTGGACCTGCCTTTTGCTCCTCCTCCACTGCCACGCTCTCCACCTCTACCTCCTCCGGCAACTCCGCTTTGCTCTCCTCCAGCGCAGCCTCTGGCGCAGCTTCGACGGCTCCTCCCTCAGTCAGGGTTAAATCCTCAGGCTCAGTGGTGGCGCTGGCGCCGTTGCCAGTTGCCGCCTCTGCAGCACCCGCCGGAGCACCTCCGCCTCCCGCGGGCGGGGGTGGCGGGGGCGCAGCTGCCTCGGCCCGGGTGAGCAGGTAGGCGGAGAAGCCGGTGGTGTTAACACTCACGTAGCCGCCCTGCACAGAGAAGCCGACGGGATTCCAGGAGGAGGCGCACTCCGAGGATGTAAAATTCCAGTCGCCGCACCTGTAGGCTTTGAGCTGGCCACTCCCGGAGCCGCCCGGGAGGGTGAAGCGTATCTCCACCCCCTCCGCCTCCAGGGAGAGGTTCGACGCCACAGAGTCGATGTACCTCCTCCCCGGCAGGCTGACCACGGGCCTGGAAACCACGGCGAAGAGGGAGTGGTTGTAGTCCAGCCTCAGGCCCCTGAAGAGTATTGAGCTGCTGTTCAGCTCAATCAGCAGGTTTACCCTGTCCCCCACCTCAAAGCTGAGCCTCTCCGGCGCCGGAGAGCTGCCGATGGGCGTGCCGTTGGGCTGCATTAGCCTCAGCCTGTAGTGCAGGGGGCTGCCCTCCGGAGTGGTAAGGTTGTGCCTGAGCCACAGCCTGAGCCTGCTCCTGGTGGTGAAGTTTTTCTCGGCAGCGGCACAGGCTGCGGGTGTGCAGAGCTTCACCCTGAGGGTGTAGCTTGTATTTCTTGTGAGGTTCGCCAGCACCAGCTTCCTGGTGGTGAGAAGGGAGGGGTCAGCGTAGGTCCACACCGGATTTGTGCCCCTGAGGAGGGTCATGCTCAGGTTCACCGGCAGGGTTGCCGTCAGGTTGACCTCCGCCCTCCACAGGAAGGGCACCACCCTGAACACCGCTATGAGGGGCGGAAGGGTGGTTATCCTCTCCCATTGCGAGCAGTTGAGGTTGCCCGCCACGTCTCTCGCCCACACCCGCCACAGCACCACAACGCCGGGGGTGGAGTTCAGGGTTAGGCTGTAGGTGAAGCTGTAGGTACCCGAGCCTCCGGCAGCGAAGGCAGAGGTGTTCGCAAATGCGCCGGTGTTGTTGTGCTCCACCCACCAGCTCTCTACACCGACGTCATCCGCGATGGTGCCTCT
>JAADFX010000023.1:0-8904 GCA_013152685.1 Methanobacteriota archaeon
CGTCTCCTCCCTGAACAATTTTCTCAGTTCCTCCCTAATCCTCTCTCTCTTGTATTTCATATACCACCTCGCAAGCTCTCTCAGAAAAGTGTCCCAGTTTCTCTTTCCCTTGACACTCTCAAGCAATTCTTTTGTATTTTTACTGACAGTAATTGTTGTGGACATGTATATTTACTTAATTATTAACGATGAAATAATTATTTGTGTGAATTTAATTCCACCTCCTCACCCGCGTCTCCTCCCGCAGCAGCTCCCTAAGCTTTCTCCTCAGCTCCTCCATCCTTCTCCTCCCTGAAGAAGGGCACCCTCCTGAGTACCGCCTCCAGGGAAGAGCCTCTCCAGCTCCTCGTCGCTGGCTCCCCTGCGCATGGGCGTGAGGAAGTCCACCAGGTTGTCGCTGCGCATGAGGCAGGGCTTGAACTTGCCGTCGGCGGTCACCCTGAGCCTGGTGCAGTGGGCGCAGAAGCGGGAGTTGTGCATGGGCTTGATAACCTCCACCCTCGCGCCGTTGAGCTGGTACTGCCTCCTGCCGTGCATAAACCTGCGCTCGTGCACCGCAACGGCGCGCTTCGCCAGCTCCTCCTCGAAGGCGTCCAGGTCGAAGAAGTAGCGCCTGAAGAAGTCCTCGTCGCTCGCCACCAGCTCGATGAGCTGCAGCACCACGTCTCTGCCCGAGAACCGGGTGAGCATCTCGTGGATTTCGTCCTCATTAACGCCCTTCATCACCACCATGTTTATCTTCACCGGCGTCAGCTTCGCCTCCAGCGCCGCCTCTATGCCGGCGATTACCCTCTCCAGCTCGCCGCCGCGGGTTATCCAGCTGAAGACATCGCTGCGCAGCGTGTCCAGGCTTATGTTCACCCTGTCGAGGCCCGCGCGCTTCAGCTCATGGGCGAGCTCCGCCAGGTAGTAGGCGTTGGTGGTCATGGAGAGGTCCTCTATCCCCCTTACACCTGCCACCTCCTCCACAATCTCCACCACATCCCTCCTCACCAGGGGCTCACCGCCGGTAAGCTTCACCTTGCGCACGCCGAAGCGCGCCCCCAGCGAGACCACCCGCCTTATCTCCTGCGGCGTCATCTCCTCCCCGGCGCTCTCTGTAATCCCCTCGTGGTGGCAGTACCTGCAGCGGAAGTTGCACCTCTGGGTAATGCTTATGCGCATGCTCGTCAGCGGCCTTCCAAAGCTGTCGCGCAGCATCTAAACCCTCACCCTTATCTCCACCACATCTCCTTCTCTCGCCTCCGCCCGCTTGAGCGAGGACAGCATTCCCAGCACAACGCCGCGCACAAAACCCTGAACAAAGCTCCCCATGGGCACCTCTCTTCCCGAAATCCGCACCTCAACGCGCCTGCCGGCGCTGAGCACCACACACTCCGCGAGGCTCTTCTCACCCCTGGCGATGCGCTCCGCCATGTGGGCGCAGCTCTCGCTTCCGCAGTCGCCGCAGTCGAGCTTTGGCAGCTTTGCCATGATGCTCTTCACCCTGAGCTCCTCGCTCTCCAGCAGGTCAGCGAGCTTATCCGCCTGCCTGGTGGCGTCTATCACCGGCACCCCCAGCTCGGGAGCCTCACCGCTGCCCGCGATTACGCCGCTAACCGCAATTGTGGTCTCGTCCACCAGGGCGCGGGCGTCTTCCTCACTCCTCGCCGCCACTATCCTGGGGTACCTCTCCCTCCTGAAGCCCTCAACCAGCACAAAGTCGTAGCTGCCGAAGTTCCTGAGCAGCTCGAGCACCTTCTTCAGGCTCATCTCCTCTGGAGTTTTCACAATGAAGGCCGCCTCACCCGGAGACAGCGCCACCACAGCGCTTGCTCCCGCGCGGGCGTGCTTCCAGCTGTCGCTTCCCTCCCTGTCCACTGTGAAGTTCTCCTTGGGGATGTGCTTAACCGTCGCAACCCTGTAGCCCCTCGCCTTGAGCTCCGCCACCAGGTGCTCAATCACAGTGGTCTTGCCAGAGTCGCTCCTCGCCGAGACCACGCTCACAACCTGCACCTCAGCCACCCCCTGCGTGCTTCACCAGGTGGGGCAGCTCGCTCAGTATCAGCTCAACCCCCAGCTTTGCTGCATTGGGCGAGCCGGGAAGGGAGAACACCACCACACCCGCGATTAAGCCGCAGCCAGCGCGGCTCAGCATGGCGGCGTTGCCCACCTCCTCGAAGCTGCGCTGCCTGAAGAGCTCCCCGAAGCCGGGCAGCACCTTGTCGTACATCGCCTCCAGCGCCTCCAGGGTGACGTCCCTGGGTCCTATACCCGTGCCGCCGGTGGTTACTATCGCCTCCGGCGAGTAGCGCTCTATGATGTGGTCCACCATACCCGAGATGACCTCCGCGTGGTCCGGCACTATGGTGTAGAAGACCACCTCGTGTCCGGCTTTTTTCAAAGCCTCCACTATAAGCCTTCCCGAGACGTCCTCCTTCTCCTCCAGGCTCTCTCTCTTCGTCCACAGGTACTCAAACTTGGAGTCGGAGATGGTAATCACAGCAACCCTCACCCTCTCCGGAGCCTCTGCCCTGTGCCTTGCGGTGGTCTCACTCATGCCCTTCCTCCTTTATCTTCTCCTCAACGCGAATGTCGGTGATCCGCGTGACGGGGTACTGCCCCCGCTCGTCCTTCTCAATCGCCTTCACCATGTCCCAGATGGTGAGAAGGGCCACGCTCACCCCGGTTATGGCTTCCATCTCAACCCCCGTCTTCGCCACCGTGGTCACCTCCACCACGGCTTCTACGGCTGTGGGGTGGAACTCAAACTCCACCCTGACGCCGGTTATCGGCAGGGGGTGGCACATGGGTATCAGCTCGGGGGTGCGCTTCACCGCCAGAGTGGCGGCTACCTGGGCGGTGGTGAGGACATTGCCCTTCTCCACCTTCCCCTCTCTAATCTTTTCAACCGTCTCCCTCCGGAGCACTATCCTGCCCCTCGCCCTGGCGATGCGCTTCACCTCCGGCTTTGAGGATATCTCCACCATCCTCACGCCCTTCTCATCCACGTGGCTCAGCCCTATGCTACCGCCTCCTTCGTGGGAGTAATGGAAAATACCCTTATTTAAACTTTGCCGGCATGGCAAATGCAGGCGTTAACTGAAGGCTTAGAAAAGCTAATATGGAAAGGTGGCGGAGTTCTATTCATGGAGTACAGCAGGCTGGTCTCTGTGTATGAATCCCTGGAAGCTACCAGCAGCAAACTGGAAAAAACAGAAATAGTGGCAAGATTTCTGAGGGAGGTGCCGGAGGACCTCCTGGACATCATCCCCAGCCTGCTGATAGGCAGGGTATTCCCGGAGTGGAGTGAGCTGGAGCTGGGGATTGGTCCAAGCCTGCTCTACGAGGCGGTGGCCTTTGTGTGCGGTACCAGGGCTTCGGAGGTAAAGGGCATTGTGGCAAGGGCGGGCGACGTGGGAGAGGCGGTGGAGCAGCTCCTCGCGAGGAAGGTGCAGCTCACCCTCTTTGCGAGAAAGCTCCTGGTGAGGGAGGTTTACGAAGCTTTTAAGAAGATTGCCCTCGCCTCCGGCGCTGGTTCGCAGGACAGGAAGGTGAGAATCCTCGCCGACCTTCTGGCAAGCGCCTCGCCAAAGGAGGGAAAGTACCTGGTTAGGACGGTGCTGGGCGAGCTCCGCGTTGGCGTTGCCGAGGGCTTGCTGAGGGACGCAATTGCCCAGGCCTTTAACGTGAGCGTCTCCGCGGTGGAGCGCGCCTACATGGTGGCCAACGACTTTGGAACAGTTGCCAGGGCTGCGAAGCTGGAGGGGGAGGAGGGTCTCGCCAGGATAAAGATGGAGGTGGGCAGGCCCATTAAGCCCATGCTCGCTCAGCTCGCGCCGAGCATAGAGAAGGTCTTTGAGGAGCTGGGCAGCGCTGCGCTGGAGATAAAGTACGACGGCGCGCGGGTGCAGATACACAAGCGCGGCGATGAGGTGAAGATATTCTCCCGGCGCCTGGAGAATGTCACCTCGGCGCTTCCGGACATTGCGAGGCGTGCGGCAAGGGCGATTAAGGCGGAGGAGGCGATTGTTGAAGGAGAGGCTGTGGCGATAGACCCGAAGACGCGCCGCCCGAGGGCCTTTCAGGACATCCTGCGCAGGTTCAGGAGGAAGTACGACGTGGAGAAGATGATGGAAGAGATACCCTTCGAGACCTACCTCTTCGACATCCTGTACCTGGAGGGGGAGGTGATGATAGACCTGCCCTTTGAGAAGCGCCGCCAGAAGCTGGGCGAAGTTGTGGAGGAGGAAAAGGGCAAGTTTGAGCTGGCGGAGCAGCTTGTAACCGGCGATGTGAAGCGCGCCCACGAGTTCTACTCGCGCGCGCTTGCAAAGGGCCACGAGGGTATGATGATAAAGAACCTGAAGGCGCCCTACATTCCCGGCGCCAGGGTGGGGTACATGTACAAGGTGAAGCCGGTGATGGAGACCCTGGACCTGGTTATTACGGGGGCGCTGTGGGGCACCGGAAAGCGCGCCGGCTGGCTCAGCAGCTACATCCTCGCGGCGAGGGACGAGGACACGGGAGAGCTCCTGGAGGTGGGGAGGGTGGGCACCGGCGTGACAGAGGAGCAGCTTGAGGAGTTCACCGCCCGCCTCAAGCCTCTGATCGAGTTTGAGGAGGCGGGGGAGGTGAGGCTAAAGCCGAGCGTTGTTGTCGAAGTCGCCTACCAGGAGATTCAGCGCTCCCCCAACTACGCCAGCGGATTTGCGCTGCGCTTTCCGAGGGTGGTGAGGATACGCGACGACAAGTCTCCAGAGGAGGCAGACACTGTGCAGCGCGTGAAGGAGCTCTACGAGATGCAGAGGCAGGCGAGATGATTGTGGCGGGCTGTGACGAAGCGGGCAAGGGGGACTACTTCGGCTACCTGGTGGTGGCCTGCGTGTGCGGCGAGGAGGAGGAGCTGCGCAGGCTTGCGCTTAAGGACCCGAAGAGGCTCAGCGTTAAGCGCATCCTCGCCCTCGAAAGGGAGGTGAAGAGGTTTCCCCACGCGGTGGTGAGGATCTCGCCGCTGCGCTACAACAGGCTGCACCGCGACACGGGCGGGAGGTACAACCTGAATGAGATCCTGGGCTGGATGCATGCCCAGGCGCTCAAACAGCTCCAGGAGAGGTGCTCCCCGCGCAGGGTGGTTATAGACAGGTTCGCCTCACCCGGGGTGGTGCTCGCCCACCTTGAGGGGAAGCTCAAAAGGAGGGTGGCCTTCGAGGAGCGCGCCGAGCACCTGCCCGCTGTGGCGGCTGCGGCGCTTCTTGCAAGGGCGGAGTTCCTGCGCAGACAGGAGGCGCTCTCACGGCGCGCCGGGGTGCGCCTGCCAAGGGGTAGCACCCACGTCAAGGAGGCGGCGAGGGAGCTGGTGAGGAGGCACGGCAGGGAGGCGCTCGCCAGGTACGCGAAGCTCCACTTCCGCATAACCTCCCAGCTGTAGGTAAACGTATTTATATCCCCCCCGGTATTTTTAGAGTGATGAAGATTATCAGCAAGACCGCCACAGGCGTTGACGTGGGCTCCGCGCTGGACAAGGCGGTGGAGAGCATAAATGAGGAGCTCAAGAAGGTGGACGGGGTCATAACCAGCGCCGAGTACGAGATAAACCTGGGCGTCTCGGGGGCGAGCGTCAACATAACCCTCGCGATAAACGGCAGCCAGCCCCGGAAGAAGGAGGTGGTGGGGGTCAACGTGAGGGGCTACTCCAGGGAGCAGTCGGTGACCAAAGCCGCCCGGCTGATAAATTCCTTCCTGGAGAACAAGAGGGGGGAGATAGTCAGCGTGTACACCAAGACCATCGACACCCCGCTCCCTGGAAGGGTGTACACCACCATGATAGTCGCCATCAACCGGGAGGACCTGGAGGAGGTGAAGGACGCCGAGATAAGGAGGGAGCGCATAAAGCGCGCCCTTGAGCTTTTGAACAACGACCCCTCGGTGATAAACGTCGCCAGGGTGGCGGAGGTCTTCGGGGTGTCGCGCACCATCATATACCGCGACCTTGAGGCGCTGGGCTTTAAGCGCACCTCGGGAGAAGACAACCAGAGATGATCCTCATCATCACGGGCACGCCGGGCACAGGGAAGAGCACCGTTGCTGGGCTTCTGAGCAGGAGGCTGGGGCTGAAGCTCATACGCCTCAGCGCCCTGGCTGGAAGGGCTGCCTGCGGCTACGACGCCGAGAGGGGGAGCGTGGAGGTTGATGTTGAGAGGCTCTTCCAGATTGTGCGCCCTCTAGCAAGGGGGGATGTGGTGATAGAGGGGCACCTGGCGCACCTGCTGCCCTTCAGGGAGGCCACTGTCGTGGTGCTGCGCTGCTCTCCGGCGGAGCTTGAGGAGAGGCTGAGAAAAAAGGGGTTCCCGGAGAGGAAGATACGGGAGAACCTGGAGGCGGAGGCGCTGGACGTGTGCCTGATTGAGAGCCTGCAGGTGCACAGCGATGTGTACGAGGTGGACACCTCAGGCATGAAGGCGGAGCAGGTTGCCGAACGCATAGAGCGCATCCTAGCTGGGGAGGGCGAAGCCTTCAGGCCCGGAAAAGTGGACTGGAGCGAGGAGTTCTTTGCCGGGGGGTAGCACTACTCCGGCTTCTCCAGAAGCCTGCGCTTGCTCAGCACCTCTCCGCTTCTCGAGTGGGGCGTTCTCGCCACGCTGTCCCCGCCCTTCTCCAGCTCTCTCGCTTCGTCGCAGAGCTTGGCGGCGCCTCTCAAAAGCTCGTGGGCGCTGGCGACCAGGGGTATGTACTTCTCAGGTTCTTTGACCACAAAGCACCCCTTGACGTTCAGCTCGCCCACCAAGCAAGCGGCCTCGTAGGCGGCGCGCGCCTTAGCTCGCGCGTAGGGGTTCGCGAACCTCCCACGAGCGGTTGCCTTGGCGCCGTTCACCACAACCCTGGGCAGGTAGTCCTCGCCCTTCCTGGCAGCCTCTATGGCGAGGTCGATCTCCTCCTGCACCAGGCGGAGCGCACCCGTGGCGGCGAGCACCTTCAGCATGTCGGCGTTGAAGAGCACCATCTCCGTGGGGTCGAGAAACTCCCGCCTGGCGCCTATCATCGAGTCTGCAAGCACAAAAATGTACCCCAGGCCAAGCTCCTCCAGCTCGTCCTTCATCTTGACCCCGGGGGAGTCGCCTATCACGATTGCGCGCCTGCCCCTGAGCGCCTCTATGACCTTCCTCGGCCCCTTCGCGCTGGGGTTGGGCGTGGTGTAGAGGATTAAGTCGTACCTGCCAAGATCAACGCGGGAGAGCAGCTCCTCCGCATCTCTCGTTTGCATCTTCGCCCCAGTAGAGTGCACCTCGACGCCTATGCCCTCGCGGTCGGCGCGCTCGTCCAGCAGAAGCTCCAGCACAAGCGAGGTTGCGATGTTTCCCGTCTTTAGCACCCCTATCCTCATACTCACTTCTCCTTCACCAGCATCTCTATTGCTTTTTCGTGCTTGCCCTGCTCTATCATCATCTTCACCGCCGGCTTGGAGATGCGCTGCAGCACCGCCTCTATCTTCGCTCTCCTGCGCCTGAGCTCCTCCTCGTCTATCTCCACCACTTCCTCGCCCTTCTTCGCCTTCGCCGCCTCCTCCAGGGCAATCTCCAGCTCCGGCAGGAAGCCCTTCGACTTGAGGAAGCTGTAGTACTTGGAGAACTCCTCGTGCTGGGTGAGCGCCCTCTTCGCCGCCACTATCGTGGGGGCGGTGCTGTATATGGTGCCGGCGCTCCTGAACAGGTCATCGCCGGTGGTGGAGACGTAGTTAACCGGATACCAGGGCTTCTCGCCCTGGGTGACGCTTATTGCGGCATCCACAATGCCGTGGTCCAGCATGTACTTGAGGAGAGCCGTAGCAACGCCGCCGTCCTGACCGCGCTTCCTTATGCGCCCGCTCGCCGCGCGGCAGGTGAATATTGCTATGTACTGCCCCAGGATGCGCTTCTCAAACTGGTAGCGCCTGCTCCCGAAGAGGTGCTCCTCGATAAGGTCTATGGGCAGGGTGGTGCGCGGGCACAGAGCATAGCACCGCCCGCAGTCGGTGGACTCGCAATCCTTAAGCTTCTGGGGCATGCCGTCCTCGTCTATCTTTATAATCTTCTCCGCACAGCTCGCCTCGCAGGCGCCGCAGGTGACGCACAGCCCCGGCTCGACCACATCGCGGAGGAGCTCGTCTATGCGGTGCTCCACCGTCATCTGCGAGAGCAGCTTCTCCATGTCCTGCTCGTGGGTCGTGTCCAGGTGCATCACCTTCGCGCCCTTCTCCTCCTTCTTGGCCTTGTTCTTCCAGGCGCCTTTAAACTTGCGCTTTGAGAGCTTCCTGAGCAGGGCAAGGCCGCCCTCGCCCTCGTTGACCTCCTTGGTTTCGAGGTAGCCCTCGCGTATCGCTCCCTCCACTATAGCCAGACCCAGCGGCGTCCTGGTGATGACTGTGTTCCAGCCCCTGGGGGAGCCAACTGCACCCACGCTTATGTCCGCAAGCTCTGCGGTGTAGTCGAGGCAGTAGTGGCAGTTCTCCCGCGCGTACTTCTTCGCCTCCTTCAGCGAGATCTTGAGCACCCCGCCGTCGTGGTAGCCCAGGAGCTTGCCCTTTATGTCCCACTTCTTGATCTTCGCCATGCTCATTCCCTTGCTCTCCACGAGCTTGACCAGCTCGCGGTAGGGGAAGCTCTCGGCGCAGAAGAGCCCGAGAGTAACCTTTATCCTGCGGGGCCACTCCTGCCTGGACTTGGCCTCAAAAAACTGCGCCTTCCTAACCGCCTGAATCTGGCAGGGCATGCCCACGTACGCAAGGCTCTTGAGGGGCTTATCCTCCTTAACAACATTGCTCTCCTCGATGAGAGCCTCAAGGCTCGGCCTCAGAAAGTCCTTGAGCAACATGATACCACCTGCTCACAGAGGTAAATTATCATGATTTATCATATAATATAAACTTTTCCGTGGGCAAGGTTGCTG
>JAADFX010000023.1:9009-13668 GCA_013152685.1 Methanobacteriota archaeon
AAAATAACCGGCGAGAGCTTCGGCTTCGAGGACATTGAATGCATCTCCGGCTACAGAGGGGTTGCCTTCAGGGTGAAGGTTAGGCAGGGAGAGGAGGAGAGGGACTACATAACCCGCAGAATCGACTTCCCCGAGGATGAGCCGGGAACGGCGGTGTTCAGGGTGGAGAAGGGGGAGGAGCAGGGAAAGACGCTCCGCCTGCCCGTGGGTGCGATAGTGGAGATAGTGAGCCAGGAGTAGAGAGTCCGGAGTAGAGCTACCTGCGCCTCCTGTCGCGGCTTCTCGGGGGGCGCGCCACGAAGCGCCTGCGCCTCCGCGGCAGCCTGCCCAGCCGGTGGTCCAGCGCCGGGTAGCGGGAGAGGTCTGCGTCGAACTCCCTGCGCGCTATGTGGGGAAAGCTGCGGTGCACCCGGCGCATGTCGTCGTGCTGGCTCGGGGCGAGGAGGCAGATTGCCTTTCCGCTGGCCCCCGCGCGGGCGGTTCTGCCTATCCTGTGGGTGTAGTCGTCGGCGCTTGCGGGAATGTCGTAGTTGAACACGTGGCTGACCGCGGGGATGTCGATGCCACGCGCCGCAACGTCAGTAGCAACGAGGATGCGCAGCCTGCCCGAGCGGAAGTCTGCCATCACGCGCTCCCGTTTGGCCTGCGACAGGTCTCCGTGGATGGCAGCCGCACCCACGCCGTGCCTCTTCAAATTGGCCGCCAGCACGTTCGCCATGAGCTTTGTGTTGCAGAAGACTATCGCAGAGCGCGGCTCCTCCGCCTCCAGCAGCGCCAGGAGGAGCTGGAACTTCTCACCGTCGCGCACCTCAATGAAGCCCTCCTCTATCTCCGGCTTGTCGCCGTCCTGGCTGCGGATGTGCAGGTAGTTGCGCATGAAGCGTGCCGCAAGCCGCCTCACCGGCGGGGGTATGGTCGCCGAGAAGAGCAGCGTCTGCCTGCTGCGCGGCGTGCTGCGAATTATGCGCCTGACGTCGTCGATGAAGCCCATGTCCAGCATCCGGTCGGCCTCGTCCAGCACCAGAATCTTCACGCTCCCCAGCCTGAGGGTGCCCCTGCGCAGGTGGTCCAGCAGCCTTCCGGGGGTGCCCACCACCACGCCCGCGCGCTTCAGCTCGCGCACCTGGGGCTCTATTGCCACGCCGCCGTACACCGTGGCAACGCGCACCCCCAGGTAGCGGGTGAGCTCCGCGATTACCTCGCTGACCTGGAGCGCCAGCTCCCGCGTGGGGGTTACCACCAGCGCCTGGACGCCGGCGCCGCGAACCCTCTCGGCGATGGGTATGCCAAAGGCCAGGGTCTTGCCCGAGCCCGTGGGGGCTTCCCCTATCACGTCCCTGCCCTCGAGCGCGGGAGGAAGAACCCGCGCCTGAATCCAGGTTGCCTCCGAAAAGCCGAAATTCGCTATAGCTCTGGCAACTTCTTTCTTGAGATTTAAATCTTCAAACTTCAAAATATCACCCTAACGATGCCACCTCCGGAAAAGGCGACTACTGCAAGACTTATTGGAAACGCGCCAGCTTCTTGAGCCTGCGCACATAGCGCTCCGCATGCTCCGGCGAGGCGAGCACCGTGTCCAGGAAGTCCACATCGCGGAGGGAGAGCAGACCGGCGGAGCGCGCCTCCTCCTCGTACGCCTGCGCCAGCTCCCTCCCGTCCAGCGCCTGCGCCACAGCGCGTGCCGCGGCAGCGCCGCTCCTGATCGCGTAGTATATCCCCTCCCCCGTGCCGGGGAACACGAAGCCCCCGGCATCGCCCGCGAAGGCAACCCGGCGCGTCGCGAGCCTCTCCATGGGTCCGCCCATGGGTATGCGGTGCGCCTGGTAGCGGAGCACTCTGCCCCCCTCCAGCTTTTCCGCCACAGGAGAGGTGCGCACAAACCTCTCCAGAGCGCGGCGGGAGAAGGCGCTGCCGAGACCGCCCACTCCAGCCTTCACCGCGCCGCGCAGCGGGGCGAGCCAGCCGTAGCCCCGGGAGAAGAGGTAGTAGACCTCGAACCATCCGCCGATTCGCTCCTCCACCGCCTCCTCCGGCAGGGCGATGACGTACTGACACGCCAGGGCGAGCTTCCCGTACCCCAGCCCCAGGCTGCGCCTCGCCACGCTGTTCGCCCCGTCGGCGGCGATGAGGTAGCGGGCGCCGAGCCTGCCCTCGTCCGTGAGCAGCTCCACCCCGCTCCGGCGCTCCCTTACCCCAGAAACCCTGGCGCAGACCGGCTTGCCCTCCAGCGAGTCCAGCAGGAAGGCGTCGAAGGTGGAGCGGCGCACCACCGCACCCGGGGAGGGAAAGCGGCTCTCCACCGCCTCTCCCGAGGGTGAGAAGACGCGGTAGCCCTCCAGGGGGCGCTCCACCACCTCCCCGGGGAGGTGAAGCTCCTCCACCGCGCGCCAGGGCAGAACGCCGCCGCAGGGCTTGCTCCTGGGGAAGCGTGCCCTGTCGATGAGCAGGCAGTCCACGCCGAGCCTCTCCAGCTCAGCCGCTGCGCTTGCCCCTGCCGGACCTGCACCCAGGACGCAGACCTCGTGCCTCCTAGATGCCAAGGTAGGCCTCCTTGACGTATTGGTTGGCGAGCAGCTCCCTCCCCTTCCCCGCGAGAGTTATCCTGCCGCTCTCCAGCACGTAGGCGCGGGAGGCTATCTCCAGCGCACGGTACACGTTCTGCGCCGAGAGCAGTATGGTGACGCCCTCGCGGTTGAGCCTCTCTATTATCTCAAACACCTTTATCACCACTATCGGAGCCAGCCCCAGGGAGGGCTCGTCCAGGATGAGGAGCCTGGGCTTGGCCATGAGCGCCCTGGCTATGGCGAGCATCTGCTGCTCCCCGCCGCTCAGGGTGCCTGCGAGCTGCCTCTCCCGCTCCTCCAGCCTGGGGAAGATGCCGTAAACCCGCTCCAGCCTCTCCTCAATCTCGCCCCTGTTGCTCAGCGTGTAGGCACCCAGCAGCAGGTTGTCCAGCACCGTCATCTTTGGAAAAATCTCCCTGCCCTCGGGCACGAGGGCTATGCCCCGCCTGACGCGCTCCTCCGGGGGGAGGTGGGTTACGTCCCTGCCGTCAAAGAGCACCCTGCCCGAGGTCGGCCTCAGGAGACCGGTAATCACCTTGATGGTGGTGCTCTTGCCAGCGCCGTTGGAGCCTATCAGGGTGACTATCTCCCCCTCCTCCACCTGGAAGCTCACATCCCACAGCACGCGAAGCGAACCATAGCCCGCGCTGACCTTCTCCACCCTCAGCATGCTCATCCCTCGAAGCTGTACGCCTCACCCAGGTAGGACTCTATAACCCGGGGGTCGCTGGCGACCTCCCTGGGGGTGCCCTCGGCTATCTTCTCCCCGTAGTTGAGCACCACTATGCGGTCGCTCACCCCCATGATTATCCTCATTATGTGCTCCACCATGAGTATTGTGATTCCGCTGTCCCTGATCTTCCTTATCATCCTCACCGCATCCTTGCTCTCCTTCGGGTTTAGGCCGGTGGTCACCTCATCCAGGAGCAGGAGCCTGGGTTCAGTGGCCAGCGCGCGGGCGAGCTGCAGCTTCTTGAGCTCGCCCACGTTGAGGTTCCTCACCCTCTCCTCCAGCCTGCCCATGGGGAAGCCCACGAAGCGCAGCATCTCCAGGGCACGCTCCAGCGCCTCCTCCCCCGAGGAGGCGTTCTTGCCGAAGAGGGCCCCGACGAGCACATTCTCCAGAGCGGTGAGCTCCGGGAAGGTCTCCACATTCTGGAAGGTCCTGGTGATTCCCAGGTGGCATATCCTGTGGGGGGGCATGCCGGTTATGTCCCTGCCGTCAAAGAGCACCCTGCCGCCGTCGGGGCGGTATATGCCCGAGATGACGTTTATCAGCGTGCTCTTGCCCGCGCCGTTGGGGCCGACCAGGCCCAGAATCTCCCCCTCCTCCACCCCGAGCTCCACGTTCCTGAGCGCCACAATGCCGGAGAAGCTCTTGCTCACTCCCTGAACTTCCAGCAGAGGCATGGCGTATCCTTTACCCGCGGCAATAAAAATTTTATCGAGCCTTCGCAGGATGATTAAAATTGTTAGGATACTGTAGAGTTAAAAACCTCAGGAGGCATGTCATGAGAGCAGTAGGTCTGATGATGCTGCTGGCGTTGCTGCTGGCGGGCTGCACGACGGGTCAGGAGAAGGAGAACCCCGCCTCAGAGATGGAAAAGATTGTGGAGGCGAAGGAAATTCAGAGCAGCTTCGAGGAGGAGTACTCCGCCCTCAGGCAGGCAATCGCCGAGGGTGATGTGGAGGCTGCCAGAAGGCACTACAGCGCCCTGGTGGCAGTGTATGAGCGCGCCAGGGAGAAGGCAGGGGAGCAGCACCTGCAGTTCATGGTGGCGGAGGAGGACCTGAGGAGGCTTGGAGAGCAGATTGAGCGTGGCGACCTTGCGCAGGCGAACAGAAGCCTCTCAAGCATCGCCGGCAGCTGCGGAATAGCAGTCTGCCACCAGCGCACCGGCGGGGCGATGGCAAACCTGGAGTACGAGTACAGCGAGATCAAGAAGGCGCTCAGGGAGGGTGACCTGGAGAGGGCGAGAAAGCACTTCCCGGAGTTCAAGAGGTACTTCTTCGAGAGCAGGGAGATGACGGCAAAGTTCCTGCCGGAGATGACGGAGCAGAGAATGAGGCCGGAGTACGTGGAGAACCTGGAAAG
>JAADFX010000024.1 GCA_013152685.1 Methanobacteriota archaeon
CGAGGATGTGCTCAAGCTTGCTGAAAGTGAAGAAAGGATACTAATAACAAACGATAAGGATTTTGGAGAGTTGATTTACAGACTGAATAAGCCCAGCAGTGGAGTTATTCTTTTAAGACTGAAAAAAGACACACCCAAGGCAAGAATTGAGTATGTATCATCTCTGTTGCATAGCAAAGCAGAAAGTCTGGAGGGGAAATTTGTGGTGTTAACTGAAATGGGGTATAGAATCAGAAAAATAGAGTAGCTATTCGCATGAAGCTCTAGACAGCAGCCTGCACCTCTCCGAAAGTAAAAACAGGTACCTCAAGCCTCTTTTTGGCTTTTGGACGGGTGGAAATCAACTCATCTATCTTTTTGCAAAGTAGTTGAGGTGACATACCGCATAAAAGGGCACATGACCGGTAGCGACGCAGGGAGAAACTACTTTACCCTGAAAACCTCCAGGTTCTGCACCGCCCTGGTCTCGCTGCGGGTGCGCTTGTACAGCGAGGAGGCGAGCTCAATGCACTTGCTCTCCTCGCCGTGGCAGGTTATGATGCGCTCGGGCTTGGGGTTCAGCCTGCGCACGTAGTTTATCAGCTGGTTCCTGTCGCTGTGGCCGGAGAAGCCCTCTATGGTGTGGACCTCCATGTTTATCTCCACCACCTTGGTCTTGCCGTTCTCCTTCATGGGTATTTCCTTCCAGCCCTTCTGGATTCGCCTGCCCAGGCTTCCTTCAGCCTGGTAGCCCACGAAGATGAGGGAGTTCCTCTCATCGTCGGCAAGGTACCGCAGGTACTCAATGCTCGGCCCGCCGGTGAGCATGCCCGAGGTGGCGAGGATAACACTGGGCTCGCCGTCGATGACTTCCTTGCGCTTCGCTGTGCCAGTGACCCGCTTGAATATCTCACTCAGGAAGGGGTTGTGCCCCCGGTGGAATATCTCTGTGCGCAGGGAGCGGTTCAGGTACTCGGGGTAGGTGGTGTGGATTGCCGTCGCCTCCCAGATCATCCCGTCCAGGTAAACAGGAATCTCCTCCAGCACGCCGTTTAGCACATAATCCTCCAGAGCCAGCATCAGCTCCTGTGCCCTGCCAACGCTGAACACCGGCACCAGCACCTTGCCCTTCCTCTCTATGGTGCGCCTTATTATCTTTATAAGCTCCTCCTCAGCCCTGCGCCTGCTGGGCAGGATGTCGCGCTTGCCGCCGTAGGTGCTCTCTATGATGAGCGTCTCCAAGCGCGGGAATCGGAAGTTCGCCGGCTCCAGCAAGCGGGAGCGCTCAAACTTTATGTCCCCGGTGTAGGCCAGGTTGTAGAGCCCGTCACCTATGTGGAAGTGGGCTATCGAAGAGCCCAGGATGTGCCCCGCGTTGTGGAGAGTTAAGCGCACATCCGGCGCTATGTCGGTGACATCCCCGTACTCCAGGGGGATGACGTACTTGAGCATCTCCTTTATGAACTTTCTTGGATACGGGGGCTGCCTGCCCTCGCGCTCCACAACGTCGAGATAGTCCCACTGCAGCAGGAACATAAGGTCCCTCGTGGGAGGGGTGCAGTACACCGGGCCCTCGTAGCCCATGTAGTAGAGGAAGGGCACAAAGCCGCAGTGGTCCAGGTGGGCGTGGGTTATGACAACAGCATCAAGCTGCTGCAGGTCAAACTCGGGGATGTTCAGGTAGGGGTACGCCTTTTCAGAGTCGCCGGCAGCCACGTTGACGCCGCAGTCTATCAGAATCCTGCTCTCCGGCGTGTGGAGGTACATGCAGGTTCGCCCGACCTCGCGAAAACCTCCAAGGGCAGAGATGCGTATCCAGTAGGTGTCCCTCGCTCGTGTGGAGCGGTGTATCCTGCGCCCTATCTTGAGGAGGATGTCCTTGCGCTTGTCGCTGCTCGCGAGCAGCTGGTGGCGGATGCTCTTCACTATCTTCGACTCAATCGGCGGAGCCCTGCGCACCCGGGGGAGCCAGCCCACTGCGGAGCGAATCTCATTCAGCGTCTTACCCGCCTTGCCTATCACCAGCCCCGGCTTTACCGCCTCTATTATCACCTCCCCGAAGACGGGGTCGAACTTTATGTCGGTTATGCCCGCCTCCTCGGGCACGATCTGCTTAATCTTCTCTATCGCCGTCTCCTCATCGGTGAGGACACTCGGATCCGGGCGTATGATGATGCGCTTGCGTATTATCTTCGCGAGCTCCTTAACGATGTTTGCGTCCGCCGCTATCACTGCCGGGTTCTTGGAGTACAGCACCAGCTCGCTGCCCTCAAAGTCCACCTTAGTTATCAGAGCCTCGGCAGGCACATTCTCCTTGACAATGCTCTTTATCTCTTCAAGCGTATTGGCTCCCATAACCACTTCCTCTTCTCAGCCAGCTAAAATAGTGAGGATGACTGCCGGAGAAGACGCTCTCTACAGAGCCTCTATAAGTTTGTTCACCTCATCCTCTGAGAGCTTTACAGCACCATCCCGGGTTATTTTTATCACATCTATGCCGTTTCCGCTCATGGCGTCCCGCTCCAGCGCGGCACGCATTGCCCGCAGCGCCACCCTGGTGGCCTCATCTATGCCAAGCTCCTGAGAGTAGGCATCCTCCAGCACACCGTATGCGTAGGGCGAGCCAGAGCCGGTGGCAATCACCCTGTCCTCTATTGCGCTGCCCAGGGGGTCCAGGGAGTAAAGCCTGGCGCCCGTCCTGTCCACACCGCCTATTATGAGCTGCACTATCAGCGGGAAGTAGCGCGATGAGAAGAGCACATTGCCCATGAGTGTTGAAATTGCCCCAACACTGATCTCCTCACCCTTGCGCATGCGGTAGAGCCTCGCCTCGGCGCGCATCCACCTTATCAGCGCCTGCGCATCGCCCACCGCTCCAGCAACTGTTGCCGCGAGGTGCTTGTCTATTATGAAGCTCTTCTGCACCATCTTGTGGGCTATCAGCGTGCCCATTGTAGCGCGCTTGTCGCTGACCAGCACCACGCCATCGCCGGTTGTAAGTCCTATGGTTGTGGTTCCCTTCATGTATTCCTTAACCCTTTCAACGGCCTCCATCAATTAACCTCCAAGAAAAAGGGAGTAAAACCAGTTTGCTACTACTATTCATGGCTTTATCGTATATAAACATTACTATAAAAATGCGGAGGTTAGGCGTAAAGCAGGGGAACATGAGGAAGATTTTCAACGAGCCGGCGTGCCTCGTGGGAGACTCTCTGGTGGTGGCTGACCTCCACCTAGGCCTTGAGAGGGAGCTGCTGAGCATGGGGCTCAGGGTGCCCTCCCAGAGGGCTGGCACAGAGGGAAGGCTCCTGAGGCTGGTGGAAAAGACAGGAGCGCGCAGGGTGGTTATTCTGGGGGACCTCAAGCACAGCATCCCGGGTGCGAGCCGGCAGGAGTATGCGGAGGTAACCGGGCTGGTGGGGAGTCTGCAGGAGAGGGTGGAGGTGGTGCTGGTCAAGGGCAACCACGACTCCAGGATAGAGGAGCTGGTGCCCTCCCTCAGGGTGGTGGACAGCCTGGTTGTCGGGGATGTCCTCCTGATTCACGGCCACAGGCGTCCTCCCCACCTGAACTTCAGCCGCATAGTGATGGGGCACAACCACCCCGCCGTGGAGTTCGTGGACAATGTGGGAGGAGTCATGAGGGAGAAGGTGTGGCTGGAGCTGGAGCTCAGGGACGAGGCGCTTAGCCGCCACGGACTCGAGCGCAGCCCCAGGGTGACAGTGATGCCCGCCTTCAGCGAGCTTATAGAGGGTGTGGGCTTCAACAGGGAGATGAGCGGTCAGGGGCCGCTGCTGAGGGGGGAGATGGTGAGGATGGAGGAGGCGCGGGCATACCTGCTGGACGGCACAGAGCTTGGGCGCCTCAGGGAGCTGGCGGAGCTGCTGCCGTCGCCCCCGCCAGGAAGGACAGCAGGGCGATGAACATCCCCAGCTTTATGTACCTGGCACTTCTGGGGGCGTCACCCCTCCAGAGCACCACCAGAGAGTAGAGGAAGACGGCATCCGCCACCGCCACCACGGGAAGGTAGGCGGAGCCCAGCAAGCCGGTGAGGTACGGGAGGGGGCTGAGGAGAACCCCGGCGAGGAGTAGGGCAGCCGCAACGGCACTGCTGCGCCGGACTCCGATCCTCAGGGGGAGGGTGCTGCAGCTATCCCTGTCGCCACGCAGGTCCGCGATGTCCTTGACAATCTCCCGGGAGGTGTTGGCGAGCGCCGCCAGCGCGGCGAGGATCAGCGTCGCCCCGGGCTTGCCCGCCGCCACCCCGCCGTACAGGAAGGGGGAGGCCACCAGGTAGCTCACTGTAAGGTTCTTGCTAAGCCCACCTGCGCGCTTTATGCGGCTGGCATAGGCGTAGAGGAGCGCCGAGTTCACCGCAGCCAGGAGGAAGGCGGGAAGGCTAATGGCAGCGGAGAGGGCGACTCCCGCGAAGAAGAGCAGCAGGGCGTAGCTCCTGGCGGCGGCTCTGGAGAGGGCTCCCCTGGGCAGGGGGCGGTGGGGAGCATTTATGCGGTCTATGTCATAGTCGTAGTAGTCGTTTATTACATTCCCGGCGCCGCACACCAGAAAGGCCACCAGGCAGGCGAGGAGCACGCCGGTACCGAAGCTGCCGGAGGCTATGCCAGCCCCGAGAAATACCGCAAAGGCGGCCATTGCGCAGTTAACCGGCCTGAGAATCTCCACGTAGGCCCACATTCAGAGCACCGCTGCTGCTATAAGGGACGGCGGGATATTTATCGCTTTCTGTGGGGTGTGGAGCAGAAACCACAATAATAGTTACGGGTCGTTAATGCTGAAAATAAAGGCTGACAGCCCCGTGGTGTAGCGGTCAATCATGCGGGACTCTGGATCCTGCGACGGCGGTTCGAATCCGCCCGGGGCTATTCCTCTTCTGAGCTGAAAAAAAGGGAGGTGAACATGCGGCAGAGCCGCATGCTTTACATCTTCATCTCTCCCTCGCCCATCTCCATCTGCATTCCTTCCATTCCCTCCATGCCGCCCATGGCCATGCCGCCGAGGCCCTTCACCACCTCGGCCGTCACCTCCTCGTAGGTTAGAACCTCACCGCCGTGCTGCGATGCGAAGGCGTGGGCATCCTCACTCCTGGCAAAAGGTACAAGGTCCTCGCCCATGGGGCCGCGCACCTCGCTACCCTTCACATAGTACGCCTTCCTGGCGTCGGCGTACTGCTTTGTGGCATAGTCGGTAACGAAGACGGCCGCCACCTCTGAGGCGTCCACCCAGTGCTTCGGCTCATTCTTGACGCTCAGCCCCAGCAGGAACCTGAACATGTCCTTGGGGGAGTCGAAGTGGTAGCGCTCGCCGCTCTTCAGCACCACCTGGGCGCGCCACTCGGGGTACTTGGCTGGCATCATGCCGCACACCGGGCACTTGTCGTCCATCGTCGGCTCCACCGGCGCAACCGCCGGCTCCTCCTGCACCTGAGCGCTCTCCGCGGGTTTTCCGGTGCACGCAGCGAACAGGAGCAGAAAGCCCATAAGAATCAGAGCCTTCGTCCTCAAACCGCTCACCTCCATTTCTAAATTTTTGAGAAGTTCTTCTGACATGTGGAAATATTTAAAATTAATCGCTGAAATCGTTTCAATGGCGGAGTATTTTCCGTCAGCGCTGAAGCGTTACCACAAAATATGCGCAATTTCGCGTTTAAACGCGTCAGACGTTGAGCCTCACCCTGAAGGTCTTCTTGTAGGGCTCCCTGACTATCAGACCCCTCGCCTCCAGGTCTGAGATTATCCTGCTAACCTTAGGCCTGGAGAAGGGCAGAACCTCACTCTTCCATATATTCTCCTGCAGCACCTCACCCCCCTGGCTTCTGATGAACTCGACGATGGCGCGCTCCTCCTCGTTCAGGAACACGCTGGCCACCTCTGCCCTGCGCCTGCGCTTCGCATAGTGGAAGCCCACCAGAAAGGCGGCGCCCAGGAGGATTAAAGAGAGGAGGAGGTAGGCAGGGCGACTGTCATTCGGGAGGTGTATCCCCACCTCGAAGCTCTCCCCCGCTCCCAGGGAGCGCTCCCACATGAGGGTAACCCTCCCCTCCTGAATCGCCACCCCGTCCGGCGGGATGCTGGTGCTCCTCTGGAAGGTGTCGGCGGAGCAGCAGTTGGGCAGGGTGCGGTTGAAGGTCCTCACCTCGGGGAGCACCCCCCTGGGGAAGACGACCAGCAGGCGGTAGCTGTCTATGGGATATGGGGTCGAGAAGCCCTTGTAGAAGTAGGTGCTGTCCACGAACTCCACCTTCTCCACTGTGCGCAGGATAAAGGCTATGCTCTCGCCCTCGGCCAGGGGCTCGGGGAAGTAGATCCGCTTCCTGACGCCGCTGCCCTCCACCCTGAGCCTCTCACCACCCCGCGTGGTGGCCTCCAGGGGGAGGTGGTAGGCAAAGTCGAAGTACTCCAGGTTATCCACCCGGGAGGTGAGCTCCACGTGGAACTCCTCCACCCCCGTCTCCAGGTCGAGGATTGTAGTAATCCTGTTAATGTGGTATCCGCCGTCGTAGGCACACGCAGCCGGGAGAAGGAGAACAAAGCCCAGGAGGATGAGGGGATATTTCAGGTTCATCAAAACCTTATGATTTGCCTAACATCTTAACACCTGTTGTAAGCACAGGCAGAAAAAACGACGAAAAATTTTAATACTCAGGAAAAAGGATTGGTTAGCATGCGTTCGTCCCTGTTACTTCTGTTCTGTGCGGCGATTGCTGCCGGGTGCATCGGTGCCGGTGAGCCCCCCGCTGGGCTGAACAGCGAGGGCGGGGGATGGGTGATGTTCCAGCACGACCTCTCCCACACGGGGAGGGCTGAGGAGGCGGTGGAGCCGCCCCTGCGGCTGCTCTGGGAGGCTCCCACCCGCGGCCAGGTGGGCTACTCGTCCCCCGTGGTGGCAGATGGCCTGGTGCTGCTGGGGAGCACCGACTGGCACCTCTACGCCTTCAACGCCACCACCGGAGAGGTGGTGTGGAAGTTCCCCACCGGCGGTGAGGTACACTCCACGCCAGCCGTAGCAGGGGGAAAGGTGTACTTCGGAAGCTATGACGGCTCCCTCTATGCCCTGGATCTGAAAACCGGCAAAAAGCTGTGGCGCTACAAGGCAAAGGGGGAGATTCTGACATCGCCGGCGGTGGCAGATGGGAGGGTGTTCTTCGGAACCTTCGGCGGTTCCATCATCGCCCTCAACGCCGAGAACGGCAAAAAGCTCTGGGAGAGGAAGACCTCGGGGCAGGTGCACTCATCGCCGGCGGTGGCGGGGGGAGTTGTGTACACCTCCTCCTACCAGGAGTACCGGGTGTATGCCCTCCAGGCGGAGACGGGCAGGGTTGTGTGGACCTTCGACACCCGCGGGTTTATCCACGCCTCGCCGGCGGTGGCAGAGGGAAGGGTGTACATCCCCTCCAAGGACTCCTTCCTGTACTGCCTCGACGCAGCCACGGGAGGGGAGGTGTGGAGGTTTGAAACCGGGGCACCCATCGACTCCACGCCAGCCGTAGCATGGGGAAGGGTGTACTTCGGAAGCTATGACGGGTTCGTGTATGCGGTGGACGCGGAGAGCGGAGAGGAGGTGTGGAGGACGGAGATAGGAGCCCAGTTCATCGGCTCTCCTGCTGTGGCGGGGGGCGCTGTGTACATAGGCGCACTGGACGGCAGGCTCTACGCCCTCAGCGCTGAAAGCGGGGAGGTGCTGTGGAACCACTCCCTGGGGAGCATGACCTACTCCTCGCCGGCAGTGGCAGGGGGAAGGGTGTACATCCCCAGCCTTGACGGGGTGCTCTACGCCTTCGCACCAGAGTGAAGCCCATGCTGGTGATTCCCAGGAAGCTGCTGGAGGAGATGCTGGAGCACGCCAGGAGGTGTGCTCCGCAGGAGGCCTGCGGGGTTATAGCCGGGGAGCGCAGAGGGGGGCGCGGGATCGCCAGGGCGGTGTACAGGTGCAGAAATGTGTCCTCCATGCCAGAGGTGAGGTACACTATCGCACCCGAGGACCTGGTGAGGGCGCTCGATGACGTGGAGAAGAAGGGCATGGAGGTGCTGGGCTTCTACCACTCCCACCCCCACGGGGGCGTGCTCCCCTCGGCGATAGACAGCGCCAGGGCGAGCTGGCACGGGGCCAGCTATGTGATAGTAAACCTGCGGGGCGAGGCGGCGGCGTGGCTCTGGGATGAGGAGGCGGGGAGGTTCAGGAGGGAGAGGCTGCTAGTGGTAGAAGAGGGTGCCCACCATGGCGTAGAAGATGAGCATGAAGGCGACGGAAACCGCCAGAAAGCCCCCCAGGGAGAGGAGGGATAGCCGCGCCAGGCTCCTCTGAAGCTGAGCAGCGCTTTCCCTGAGGGAGGGCTTCTTCTTGAGAAACTCGGCAAGCGCCACCAGCAGCCCCGAGACGCCTCCGGCGAAGAGGAGGGCGTAGAGGGGGTACCCCACCAGGGGCTGGCGCAGCACCTCGAAGGGGCAGCGGTGCTGGGTGGGGAGGCCGAAGAGAACCACGTTGAAGTAGGGGCTGAGGAAGGTGAACATCGCCAGAAGTGAGCTGAGAAAGGCAGAGAGGGCGGCAAAGCCGGAGAAGAGGGCGTAGCGGGAGGTGCGCAGGTGCAGGAACAGCGCCGCCAGCGCCGCGGTGAAGGTGAGGAAGAAGAGCGCCATGGCAACCTCCCCGGGGAAGCTCATCGCCACAAAGCCGTAGGGGTTCTCAAGGCTGCGCAGCGCAGAGCCGCAGCAGGAGGTTATCACGTCCGCCTTTATGCTGGTGTAAAACCGCACCTCGAGATAGATGTCCGCCAGCAGAAGGGGGAGGAGGAGCAGGAGGAGCGCATACTTGGGCCTCACCAGCGGGTAGTCCTCCGCCCGGGAGTCTATGTGGTTGACCATGAGCCAGGAGGAGTAGGCGAAGATGGCAGCCACCTTCACCCAGAGCGCCCTGAAGCCGTAGTCGTTTGAGTTCAGCGAGCCAAAGGCGCACATGGCGCCGCTTATGAAGCTCGCCAGGTAGTCGGCGGTGACCACAAAGAGGAGCAGGGAGAGGACCTGAAACGCCAGGGCGTACTGCACCAGTGTGGACACCAGGTAGCTGCGCTTTTCCAGCTCCAGCTGCTCCTCACTGGCACTCCCCGGCTGCCAGCGCAGCAGTATCCTGACCCCCTGAAGCGCCGCGTACAGCCCCAGGAGCACCACCACTACGAGCCCGAGAATCTGGCTCAGCACCCAGAAGTTCAGTATCACCTCTCCACACCTACCAGCGAGCCGTCCCGCATGTCGAAGATTACATCAACCAGCCTGTGCTCATACACCAGGGGGTCGTGGGTGGCAATCACCACAGTCCTGCCCTCCTCCCTGAGGCTCCGCACTATCTCAAGGAACTCGGCAGCAAGGGAGGTGTCCAGATGGGCGGTGGGCTCGTCGGCTATCACAATCTCCGGGTTGTTTATCAGCGCTCTTGCAATGGCGACGCGCTGCATCTCGCCTCCGCTCAGCTCCCTCACCCTGAAGCTTCGCCTGTGCGCCAGGTTCAGGCGCTCCAGGAGCCTGAGGGCGCGCTCCTCCGCCTCTTTTGGCGGGGTGGAGGTGGGCACCAGGGGGGCGGTGACATTCTCCAGCACTGTGAGGCCGGGTATGAGGTTGAACTGCTGGAAGATTATGCCGATGTGCTCCCGCCTGAAGCGGGTGAGGAAGCTCTCGGGAAGCCTGGAGACCTCCTTCCCGAGCACAAACACCCTGCCGGAGGTGGGCCTCGCGGCGCAGGCGATGAGGGTGAGGAGTGTCGTCTTTCCGCTCCCGCTGGGCCCCCTGAGCACCGCCACCTCACCGCTTGCGATTTCCAGGGTGACGTCCCTCACCGCCACCACTTCGTTGGGCCTTCCCCTGTTGAATACCTTTGTCACCCTCTCACAGCGTATCAACTATATCCCCCGCATGGCCTCATCAGGGTCAACTGTGCTCGCCCTCCAGGAGGGCACCACCACCGCCGCCAGAAAGGGAACCACGCTGACCATGAATATGAGCAGGAGGTCCTCCACGGAGAGGGCCGGCATCAGCTCAAAGCTGGGGTACAGGGTTGACCAGCCCAGGAGCACCGGCTTGAGCAGCGGAGCACCCAGCTGGTAGACGTGGAGGTACGCCAGGATTATTCCCAGCAGGTAGGAGTTCAGAGCCAGAAGCACGCCCTCGTAGGTGCGCATCTCCAGCACGTCTCCCGTGCTCCACCCCAGCGCCTTTAGGATGCCGATCTCCCTCTTCTCCTCAGCGCTCAGCCCCGAGGCCCTGTCCCACACCAGAATCGCAAAGGCTAGAAGCGCCCCTATTATGCTGGCCAGGAAGATTCCTGAGCGCCACCCGAAGATCGCATCGTAGGTCTCGCGTATTTGAGCTCTAGTGAGAACCCTGGCGTCGGGCAGGGCGAGGGAGATCTTGTAGGCTATGTTGGTGAGCTCCGCCGGATTGGCCACGTACACCGCCAGGTCGTTGGCCACCTCAGGGGGTATCCCGAAGAACTCCCTCGCCGTCGCCCTGGGCATGGCTATTATGTCGGCGCTCTGCAGCGAGGAGCTGGAGGAGAAGACGCCGGCGACGGTAAACTTAACATAGTTCCCCCTGTAGTCCCTGAGGATTATCCTGTCTCCGGGGCGAATCCTCTTTTTCTCGGCTATCGCATAGCCCACCGCCACCTCCCCCTCTCCCGGTGGGCTGCCCTCCACAACGGCGAAGGGCAGGCTTTCCACGCCCAGGATGGTGTAGGTGGCGTCCTCAACCGCGTCGTAGTAGTAGCCCCACACCCTGGGCTCGACGCGGCTCACCCCCCTTATCTCCTCAATCCTTGCGGCATAGCTCAGAGGCACGAGCCCCTGCCTTCCAGCGACTATCTTCTGGACGGTTATGTCGGGGGCGAGGGCGAGGGTCTCCTCCGCCTCCTTCTTGAGGGAGCCCATCATCATCACCACGCTGGCCAGCATGAAGACCACGAGGGTGAAGACCAGCAGAGTTGCCAGGTTCTTGCCCTTCCTCCTCAGCATGAAGCGCGCCGCATAGTCCAGGATGTTCAGGTGCTTTCTCAGGCTCATCTCTCCACCTCTATTGTCGTGTCGAAGCCCGCGAAAACCGGCCTGCCGAAGCCGGTGCAGGAGGCGTGGTAGCACAGCTGCGCTGGCATGTCCCTGAAGCAGCCCGAGAAGTCCACTGTGCTTGGATTGCGGGTGGAGTAGCAGTCTGTGGCTATTGACAGGTCGCTCAGACCCAGGGCCCTGGAGAGGGAGCGCTTCTCCTCCAGCAGGACGTGGGGCGCCTCTGAGGAGGCGAGCAGCAGGAAGGTGAGCAGCTGGAGCAGGAGCACCGCCAGAGCCAGCACTCCAGGACGCACCCTCATGGAGGCTTCACGCCCCTTTCCACAACCTCCTGGAAGGTGAGCACCTCGGTGGCAGGGCCCATGGAGTACTCCCTGCGGAAGTTCTCCGCATCCCCGCTGTCTGCGAAAACCGCTATTCCGAATCCCATGGGGGTGGAGATGGCGGCGTTGACCACGAAGTAGGCGTCCTCGACGGATACCCACTCCTGGGTGTAGTAGTCGCGGCAGTATATCTTCAGGATGTTCTCCCGGTGCTTCGAGTGGTAGATGAACATGTCGCCGGGGTCGTCGAAGAAGACCACCTCCCTGCTCCCGAGTATCGCCTCGCACGCCCAGTTTTCGTATTCCTTTACAAACATTCCGCACTCGGGGCAGCGCGCGCCCTCGGGCACGGGCACAGGCGAGAGGTCCGGCGAGACGACCCTCTCGCCCTTCTGGGCGCATCCCGCCAGCAGCAGGAGGAAGAAGAGGAGCACCAGCACGCGCATGAGCTATTTCCTGTGGAGAAAAATATAAAAACCTAATCCCTGAAACCGTCCGGAGAGGAGGAGATAGAGGGGGCACCTGCCAGGAAAACCCGGGATAACGCGTCAGAACGCGAAATTAAATTCCCCTTACCTGCTGACGAAATGTTTATCTTTAAGACCTCCCGACTCAATAGACATGCGGATGAGCCTGCTCCACCTGGCACTTCAGAACCTCCGGATGAGGAAGTTCAGAACCCTGGGGGTGGTACTTGCCATAGCCATCGCCTCCGCGGCGCTCTTCTCCTCAATTATGCTGATGAAGAGCATGTCCTCCTCCATTGAGCTGGGCATGGCCCAGCTGGGCGCCGACATAATGGTGGTTCCCGGGGATGCGGAGCCGGAGGGGGCGATACTGCTGGGCGGGGCGCCTGAGTGGGGGTACTTCAGCCTGAGGTACGCTGAGGCTATATCCTCCCTGGAGGACGTCGCCGGAGTTGCCCCCCTCGCCTTTGTGGAAACCACTGAGGGGTGCTGCTTCAGGAGCGGGGTGTACATCGTGGGCTTTGACAGGGAGAAGGACTTTCTCATAAAGCCCTGGGTTGAGAAGCAGGTGGGCGAGCTTAGAGCCTTCGACGCGGTAGCCGGCGCAGGCTACGACTGGCTCCCCGGCTCAGAGGTCCGGCTCTACGGCGTCTCCTTCACCATAGTTGCAAAAATACCCGCCACCGGGGTGGCGAGCTTCGACAGGGGAGTTTTTATACCCCTGGACAGGCTGTACTGGCTGTCAAAGCGCTCCCGGGAAGCGGGCATCGCCGGCATGCCGCTGGAGCAGGGGGAGGTGTCAGCGCTCATGGTCAGGCTGGAGCCGGATGCCAACCCTGTTAGCGTCGCCAGAGCAATTGAGTTCCAGTTCCCGGAACTCAGGGCGGTGGTGGCGAAGAAGGCGCTGAGCAACGTGAAGAGGCAGATGCAGGTGATGCTCCAGAGCCTGCTCGCCCTCAGCGCCCTCACCTGGCTAACCGCCGTAATTCTGGTCTCTGTAATCCTCTCTATGAGCGTAAATGAGCGCAGGCGGGAGTTTGGAATTCTCCGCGCCCTGGGCGCGACAAAGCGCTTCATCTTCGGGCAGGTGGTGGTTGAGGCGTACCTTCTCGCCACCCTGGGGAGTGTGCTCGGAATGCTTGCCGGCTACACCTTCCTGGCCCTCTTCCAGGATGTGATAGAGGGGTACCTGAGGATGCCCTACCTCCTGCCCAACGAGCTCTACGTGGCGCTGATAAGCATCGCCACCATCGACGTCGCCCTCATCCTGGCAACCATAGCAAGCGTCTACCCCGCCTACAGGAGCGCAGAGCTGGAGCCGTACGATGCCATAAGGTCGGGTGAATAGGGTGATAGCCACTGAGAGGCTGACCAAGATCTACAATACCGGCGGCAGTGAGATAAAGGCGGTGCGGGGGGTAAGCCTGAGGGTGGAGAAGGGTGAGTTTATTTCAATAGTGGGGCACTCGGGGAGCGGGAAGACCACCCTCCTGTCGATGATAGGCGGGCTCACAAGGCCCACCTACGGCAGGGTGCTGATAGACGGCGTGGACATATGGGCGATGAGCGACGAGGAGCTCTCCCGCTTCAGAAACAGGAAGATCGGCTTCATGTTCCAGTTCTCCAGCCTCATCTCCACCCTCACCGTCAGGGACAACATGCTGCTTCCCGCCGCCCTCTCGGGAAAGGTGGAGCAGCAGCACGAGGAGAGGGCGCTCGAGCTGCTGGAGCGCCTGGGGCTGGAGCACAGGGCAGGCGCCTACCCGGCGCAGCTCTCCGGCGGTGAGCAGCGCAGGGTGGCTGTGGCAAGGGCATTTATGAACCGCCCGGAAATCATACTGGCAGACGAGCCCACGGGCGACCTGGACGAGGAGTCGGAGGAGCAGGTGATGGAGCTCCTCACCCACATGAACAGGGAGGAGGGCGTGACAATCCTGCTGGTCACCCACAACCTGGAGCTTGCGGCAAGGACGCGGAGAACCCTCAGGATGAGGAGGGGGCGCCTGGAGGAGCGGTAAAGCCGCGGAGACTATACCCAAAAAGATTTTAGCAGAACTTTAAACTATTTTATAACTCTCATTTTATGATAATTTCGAAAACTCTTAAAGTGGTTATCAGAATAATAAAAATTGGTGCTTAAATGTGAAGCTGAGGCTGGACTACCTTCAGACTTTTAAAGAGGTTGTTGAAGAGGGAAGTTTTCTCGGCGCCTCAAAGGCGCTCGGGATGAGTGTTAGTACAATAAGTCTGCACATAGACGCTGTAGAAAAGTTCTTTGAGGCGAGGCTCCTGGAGAGGAACGTCAGCGGGGTTAAGCTGACCAGAGAGGGCGAGATCGCCTACAACAGCATAAGGGAGCTGTTTACCCTCCTGGAAAAGACGAAGAAGGGCATAAAGAACCTGACGACAAAGATAGTGAACATCGCCATCGGCTGCGTCGGCGTGCCCATAATCGCTGAGATTCAGATGGGCTACAAGACTGTGCAGCCGGATGTGGACGTGAGGGTGAAGCTCACCGGGGAGTACACCTGCCTGGACCTGCTGGAGCACGGGGAGGTGAGCGTCGTCCTAGCAGGGTACCCCGCACCCCTGAAGCTGGGCGACGGCTACCGCGTGGAGGAGATAGGCTACGACCGCTTTGTGCTGATTGTGCCCCCCAACCACGAGCTGGCGAACAAGGAGGAGGTCACCGTAGAGGACGTCCTCTCCTACCCCATGGTGACACTGAACAAGGGGTACAGCAGCACCGCTATAGAGGACACCCTGAAGGAGCTGAGGAACATTGAGAAGGAGCAGAAGATAGAGTGCAGTGTTAACGACATCTTCTCCCAGATATACGGCGTCTCCTCGGGCTTGGGTACGGCGATTGCGAGCTACGTGCTGTCGAAGCGGTACGAGGAGGGGGGGCTGGTGGTGATAAAGGAGATCAAGGACTTCACGGATGAGAGGCCGATATACGCAATAACCACGGACAAGGCGCTGGAGAACCCGGTCATCGCGGACTTTTATGCGTATCTCGTTGAGAGAGGTACGGAACTCCTGGAAAAATACCGTGTGAGAGGCGGTTAAATGAGGGAAAATGCAAAAAAGTACATACCCTACATATGGCTGGACGACGAGACGGGACATCCCCTCATGATGAACGAGAGGTGCACCATAATCTTCAGCGAAACCCTCAGCACCCTCAGGCTCAGCCTCTACAAGATCATCGGGGAAGGCTCCGAGATGCTGCTGAGGCTGATCGGCAGGGACATGGGGAAGAAGTACGCCCAGCTCGTGCTGAAGCAGTACCCGGAGCTCAACGAGGTCAGCAAGCACACGAGGATATACGAGCTCTGCTCAATAATCCTGAGAAACACCGGCTTCGGGCAGATTAAAATCCTGGAGCTGGACGTGGAGAAGCCCAGGATGAGGGCGATAATAAAGGACGCCCCCTCGGGGCTTGGCGTCAAGTCCCTCCCGCCGGTGTACAACCTGGAGGCGGGCATGCTGTGCGGGATCCTGGAGGAGATCTTCGACAGGGAGATGTTCGTCGCCGAGTACAGGTTTAATGAGCACGAGGATAACTACGAGCTTACCATAACGAAGGTGGAATAAATGCGGGTTCTGGACGTGAGAGGTGAGATATGTCCCGTGCCCCTGGTTAAGTGCGTTAATGAGATCAAGAAGATGAAGCCCGGGGAGGTGCTCAAGGTTATATCCGACCACCCCCCGGCGAAGAAGAGCATCCCCATGGAGATGGAGGCTCAGGGCCACGAGTACACAATAGAGGAGAACGGCGCCGAGTTCACCATAACAATAACTGTGAAGGGTAAGTGAGTATGCGCTACCTTTCCCCGGTGGTAGCCGCAGTACTGCTGGCAGCGCTGAACGTGGTGCTGTACGTAACCCTGGACCGCCCCTGGAGCATAACCACGGGGGAGAGCCACCTCGTCGCCTACATCGAGAATCTGTTTTTTCCGGAGCACGTGAGCAGCAGCCTCTACTTCAGAAAGTACATCCCGGAGCTCAACTGGCGGGTGTGGCTGAACTTCGGGATAATCCTGGGAGCCTTTATCGGCGCGTACCTCGGCAGGGACTTCAAAATCAGGATACCCGCCGCCAAGTCGCGATTTGTGCAGGTTTTTATCGGCGGGGTCCTGATGGGCTACGGGGCAAGACTCGCGCTGGGCTGCAACGTCGGGCACATCATGTCAGGGGTGCCCCAGATGGCGGTCTCCAGCTTCCTGGCCTTCGGCGCCATCGCCGCGGGCGCATACCTGGGAGGAAGAATACTGCTGAGGCTGGTGTGAATGGAATCCCTGGTGGGCTTTGCCATAGGCGTGGCGATAGGGTTCGTGCTGGAGAGGGGGCAGTTCTGCATGGCATCCGCCTTCAGGGACTTTTTCCTCTTCAGACACACCCACCTGCTGAGGGCGGTGATGCTATACCTGGCGCTGCTGACTCCCGCCTTCTTCCTGCTCCACTCCGCAGAGCTAGTGGAGACCTACCCCTACGTGAAGAACGGCGGGCTGTTCACGGTAATCGGGGGTGTGATTTTCGGGATTGGAATGGTGCTGGCGGGGGGCTGCGCCTCGGGAACCCTCTACAGGATAGGGGAGGGCTACGTGACGTCGCTGGTGGCACTGATAGGGATGCTCGTGGGGATAGCCATCTTCGGGGAGAGCTACCCCTGGGTACTGAGGGCGCTTATAGCACCCACAGAGTTTGGAAAGATGACCGCCGGGGAGCTTCTGGGAATAACCCAGCTCCAGGCTGTTGTACTGGGAACCCTGCTGTTCTCCGGGCTATACCTGCTGCTGGGGAGAAGGTTCAGACGATAGGAGTTCCAATTTGGAAAAACTTTTATGTATAAACAAAAGAGGAGTTAGACTTATGAAGTATTTGCTGCTGGTTTTTACTCTGCTGGCGGGGCTGGCGGGGTGCACCTCGGCGCCGGAGAAGAAGCTCCCCTACAACTACAGGGAGGAGGCCCTGCTCTCAGCCCTGGCTGAGGGAACACCCGTGGTGCTGGAGATAGCCGCAGACTGGTGCAGGAACTGCATTGAGCAGCAGCCAATAATGGAGGAGCTCAGGGAGAGGTTTCCCGAGGTGACCTTTCTGCTGGCAGACTTCGACAGGGAGAAGGAGCTGGTGGAGAGGTACGGTGTGAGGGGAGTGCCCTACTTTGTGCTTTTTGACTCCTCCGGGAGGGAGTTCGCCAGGATAAGCGGATTCCAGAAGAAGGAGACGCTCGAAACGCTGATAAACCAGATACTCCACAAAAACTACGTGCTGAACGCCTCCTTCTCCACCTTCGAGGGGCTGGAGGACCCGGAAGTCAAAATTGAGAACAGAAGTCTGGTGGTAATAAAAACGGTGGCGCTGGAAAACCTCTCCATCTGGGGTGAGGGGGTGGAGGTGGCAATCGGTAACCTCACCCTGAGGATTGTGAATGTGACCCCAGACCTCTTCGCCATAAGGGACTTCGAGACCCTCAACGTTACCCCGGGCACCCCCATTGAGATAGTGGCGGAGCTGCCCTCCAACTACACCCTGTACGAGCCGCTCAACCTGGACATCAAGATAGGAATATGGGACGAGGCGTGCTGCGGAAACTACAGGGATGTGCTCCTGTGGGCGAACCTCACCGCCGCCACGGCACAGTGAAGATAATTTAAAATACCCGCCGGCATCTCCAGGCGAGGAGGGGGCAATAGTTTCGAATTTAGCGTAAGGGCTTCTCCTATATTTTCGTCATTACTGCAAAAGCTTTCGAAAAATTTAAATACATGTTTCTATACCTAATAAATCGACATGATTAATGCAAAAACACATGGGCTTCAGAGGTATTAAAAAATAATTAAACAAAAAGAGGAGGTGAAAGTGTTGGAGACCTGCCAACCCGCTGAAAAAAGGAGGTGGAGGGCATGAATAGAGGTTTAATGGCGCTGCTTGTGGGCGTGCTGTTTCTGGCGAGCGCTTCGCTGGTGAGCGCCGAGGAGTACCCCGGACCGCTGGTGTCGATGGACTGGGTGCAGGAGCGCCTGGACATCATAAAGGATCCAACGCAGACTGAGATTCGCCTCGTCGAGGTAAGCAAGAGCAAGAGCTACCAGAAGGAGCACATCCCCGGTGCGGTGAACGTGAAGTGGAGTAGCGAGGTGTTCCTGCCGTACACCAACCGCATGGTGCTGGATTATGCGGCCATGAAGGCCGTGATGAAGAAGCTGGGCGTGACCCCGGACACTCACATAGTCATCTACGGCGACAGCCTCACCATGGCAACCCGCTTCTACTGGACCCTGAAGTTCTGGAACGTGGAGAAGATCAGCGTCATGGACGGCACCAAGGCTGCCTGGAAGAAGGAGGGCCGCCCGCTGACAACCGAGGTGCCAGAGGTTGAGCCGCGCGAGTATCCGCTCAAGTACCCGCCAAACGGCAAGATATACGCCGTCAAGGAGTTTGACGTGATGCGCGGCCTCGCCACCGGCAAGGTTATCTTCGTGGACACCAGGCCCAAGGCCTACTACGATGGCAAGAAGTTCTCGGTGAGCAAGTGGGTGAGGAGCGGCCACATACCCGGTGCTATCCAGTGGTCCGCCCCCGAGGAGGTGTCCAAGGACGGCAAGTTCCTGCCCGTTGACCAGCTGAAGAAGATGGCCGAGGAGAAGGGCATCACCGGCGACAAGGAGATAATAGTGTACTGCAACACCGGCGTCAGGTCCTCCACAACCTGGTTCATCCTCAGTGAGCTCCTGGGCTACGAGAACGTCAAGAACTACGACGGCTCCCTGAGGGAGTGGGCAAACGAGTTCTACCTGCCGATGGAGCCCGACAACTTCAACATCTACAAGGACTTCCCCAAGACACCGCTCCAGGAGCTGAAGGAGGCCACTGACGCCAACGCAGAGAAGGTCGCCGCCCTGGAGAAGGAGGTCCAGGACCTCAAGCAGCAGCTTGCCGAGACCAAGAAGATAGCCGAGGCTGCCAAGGCCGAGGGCAAGGGTGTCTGCGGACCCACGAGCGTTGCTCTGCTTGCGGCGCTTCCGCTGGCAGGGTATGCGCTGCGCAGGAGGTTCATGAAGAAGAACTAGAGAACCTCCAACCCTCCTTTCTTTTTTAATTGTTAGCTTCCTGATTGTTATCCGGTAACTTTTTATGGTGTGTGTGGTTTCTGAAACAATGCCAAGAGGGCTCCCTGCACCATGAGAGAGGATTCCACAGGCGGAGAAACCCGGAGCAGGAGCGCCGGCTCAAAAAATTTCCCCGGAGGTAGCCAGGAAATTGAGCGGAAGGTTTAATGCAGTGGTGCTGGGTGCAGGTCTGGCAGGGCTGGCCGCAGCATACACCCTCTCCAGGGCCAGGAAGAGGGTGGTTGTGGTTGAGAAGGACACCCAGGTGGGCGGCCTATCGCGCACCGTTGTGCACAGGGGGTTCAGGTTCGACCTCGGGGGGCACAGGTTCTTCACAAAGAACCCCGAGATAGAGGAGCTGGTGAGGGAGCTGCTGGACGGGGAGCTCGTCCTCACAAAGAGGAGCAGCAAGATTTTCATGAGGGGCAGGTACTTCGACTATCCCCTGCGCCCCCTCAACGCCCTCCTGGGGCTGGGCATATGGGAGAGCGCAAAGATTGTGCTGGACTACACCAGGGAGAGGCTGCGCTCCAGGGAGGAGCCGGTATCCCTGGAGGACTGGGTGGTTGCCAACTTTGGAAGAGAGCTCTTCAACATATTCTTCAAGGAGTACAGCGAGAAGGTCTGGGGAATAAGCTGCGACAGGATCAGCGCGGAGTGGGTGGCACAGCGCATCCGCGGGCTCTCCCTGAGCGTCGCCCTGCGGGACGCCCTGCTGAAGCTGAACCGGAGGAGCAGGCCTCCGACCCTCATAAGGGAGTTCCTCTATCCAGAGATGGGGATCGGCAGGGTTGCGGAGCGGCTGGCTGAGGAGGTGTCCCCCAACCCGGTGCTCCTGGGGTTCAATGTGTTCAGAATCCGCCACTCCGGCGGGAGGATTATGAGCATCACGGCGAGGAACTGCGACAGTGAGATAACAGTGGAAGCGGACAGCTACATCTCCAGCATCCCCCTCCCGAGCCTGGTGAGGATGCTCTCCCCCGAGCCTCCCGAGGAGGTGCTGCGCGCCGCGGAGAGGCTGAGGTTCAGGGACACAATAATCGTGGCTGTGATGGTAAACAGGCCCAGGGTTACGAGGCTCAGCTGGGTCTACCTGCCGGAGAAGAAGGTGCCCTTCGGTAGGATCCACGAGCCCAACAACTGGAGCCGGGCGATGTCGCCCCCGGGCAAGACATCGCTGGTTGCGGAGTACTTCTGCTTTGCCGGGGAGAAGCTCTGGAACATGCAGGAGGAGGAGCTGGCCCAGCTTACAGTTGAGCACCTGGAGGCGCTCGGCTTCCTGGGCGGGGACGAGGTCATAGACACCAGGGTGGTGAGGGTTCCCAACGCGTACCCCCTGCTGGAGGTGGGCTACCGGAGGCACTACGAGACAATTCTGGACTACCTGGCCGGCTTTGAGAACCTGCAGCTGGTGGGGAGAACCGGGATGTTCCGCTACCACAACATGGACCACGCCATGGAGACGGGTATAAAGGCGGCGAGGAACCTCCTGGGGGAGAGGCACAACCTCCTGGAGGTAAACTGCTCCGCCGAGTACATAGAGGAGGCCAGGTAGGTGAAGGTCGCCCTGGTGATGCCCGCCTGGCTGCCCGAAGACATCTTCCCCACAAAGACCGCAAAGGCCCAGGTGAACTACTGGCAGCCCCTGGGGGTGCTATACCTGGGCGCAGCCCTGCGCGAGGCGGGGCACGAGGTCAGGTTCTTCGACGGCTCCTTTCTCAACCACGCCGAGGTGATAGAGCGGATACGCAGGTTCGACCCCGAAGTGGTGGGGATATACGCAAACACACCCCTCTGGCCCAAGGCCGTTAAGACCGCCGGCGACGCGAAGCGGGTGTGCGACGCTCAGGTCTTCGTAGGCGGCCCCTACCCCACCGCCATGGGGAAGAAGGCCCTGAAAGACGCCGCAGAGGTTGACGCGCTGGTGGTGGGCGAGGGCGAGGTCACAATGCGCGAGGCGCTGGAGAGGCTGGAGCGCGGGAAGAGCCTGGAGGGCGTCAGGGGGGTAATTTACAGGGAGGGGGAGAGGGTGGTGGAGAACCCCCCGCGTCCGCCCATAGAGGACCTGGACTCTCTCCCCTTCCCGGCCAGGGACCTGCTCGAGGACAAGAACCTCTACGTGCCCCCCGCAGGAACCTACCGCAGAAAGCCCGTCGCCATTGTGATGACCTCCCGGGGGTGCAACGCCCGCTGCATCTACTGCTACCAGCTTACCGGAGAGCGCAGGATACGCTACAGGAGTGTGGAAAACGTCCTGGCGGAGATCGAGCAGTGCGTGGAGCAGGGCTACCGCGAGATACGCTTTCTCGACGACACCTTCTGCGGAGACTACGAAAGGGCGCGCAGGATAGCCGAGGAGATAAGGCGCCGCGGACTCGACATAACCTGGTTCGTCTCCGCCAGGGTAAATCAGGTGGACTACCAGCTGCTGCGCACCTTCAAGAGGGCTGGATGCTGGGCAATATTCTTCGGCGCCGAGAGCGGGGTGCAGAAGAACCTGAATGCCCTCAAAAAGGGCATAACCCTCGAGCAGACCAGGAGGGCGGTGAGGGCGGCAAAGAAAGCCGGGCTCAGGGTGGTGACTGCCTTCATCTTCGGAATACCCGGGGAGACCTACGAGGAGGCGCTGCGCACCATAGACTTCGCCATTGAGCTCGACCCCGACTTTGTGAACTTCCACACCATGACGCCCTTCCCTGGCACTGAGCTTTATGAGCGCGCCTCGGAGCTGGGCCACGCCTCCCCGCGGCTGGAGGACTTCACCTTCGAGGGAGCAGCCTTCATACCCCGCACAATGACAAAGGAGCAGATAGAGGAGCTGCGCAGGATAGCCTTCAAGCGGTTCTACTCACGTCCCCGCTACATAGCCAGGCGCCTCCTGGGCATCCGCACGCTGGACGACCTGAGGCTCATAACCAGGGGGCTCAAGAGCCTCTTCTGGATCTGGATCAGGGAGGACGTCTTCAGGGCACCCGGTGCCGGAAGCGCCAACAAGTGAGCACTTGCATGAAAGCGAAAATCCGAAGAGAAAATTTTATATATCGCAGGCCACAGATTGCCTATCAGGTACCTCGAGGATGGAGGAGGCACCAGGGGTGAAGATAGACATAGGGAGTGAGGAGTTCGAGAAGCTTCCGCTGTTCCAGAAGCTGCTGCTGATAGAGGAGCGAAAGAGGGAGATATACCGGAGAATAGAGAACATCTTCAACGGAAACAACCTCTAGGGAGGGTCTTCCCAGACTCCGTGGATTTCAGTTCCGCACTCCGGGCACCTGCCCTCTCTAATTCTGTATTTTAATATTTCAAACCCCCTGCGCTGAATCAGCACCTCCCCGCACCCCGGGCAGAGGGTGTCCTCCCCCTCGCCGGGCACATTGCCCATGTAAACATAGAGCAGTCCCTCCTCCCGCCCTATCTCCATCGCCCTCCTCAGCGTCTCCAGGGGGGTGGAAGGGACCTCTGTGAGCCTGTAGTCAGGGTGGAACCTGGTCACATGCCAGGGCACCTCCCTGCCCACACTCCTTATGAACCTGGCTATCCCCCGGAGCTGCTCCTCATCGTCGTTGTGGCCGGGTATTATCAGCGTTGTGACCTCCACCCACACGCCCATCTCCCTGTACAGGCGGATGCTTCTCAGCACCGGCTCCAGCCTCGCGCCGCACACCTCCCTGTAAAATTCGTCGGTGAAGCCCTTCAGGTCTATGTTGGCGGCATCCAGATGGGGCGCTACCTCCCTGAGGGCATCCTCGGTAATGTAGCCGTTGGTCACAAACACGTTCTTTATCCCCCTCTCCCCCGCAAGCCTGGCGCAGTCCACGGCGTACTCGGCGAAGATCGTGGGCTCAGTGTAGGTGTAGGAGATGCTTGCGCACCCGTGGCGCTGCGCCTGCTCCACCACCTCCTCCGGCGGGAGGTGGATGCCAGAGACGCCCCTGCCCTCCCTGGGCATCTGGGAGATCTCCCAGTTCTGGCAGTGCAGGCACCTGAAGTTGCACCCCACCGTGGCTATGGAGTAGCTTTTTGTTCCCGGGAGGAAGTGGAAGAGGGGCTTCTTCTCTATGGGGTCAACGTGATACGCTATTGCCCTGCCGTACACCAGGGTGTAGAGCCTGCCACCGCGGTTTTCCCTGACGCCGCATATCCCGCGCTTTCCCTCGGCAATTACGCAGCGGTGGCTGCAGAGGTTGCACCTCACCCTTCCGCCGCCGAGAGGCTCATAAAACCTGGCCTCATCCATGCTCTAAACTTGCCGCCGGTTGTATTAAAACTTTCCCGGCGGGGAAGGGCTACTGTCCGCCAATGGCGCTCTCTATCCTCTCCAGTGCCTTCTTTGCCTGAACGCGCATGTAGCCCAGGTTTATCCCCGGCTCCGTGAGGAACCAGAAGTAGGCATCGCCCGCGCCAAGAACGAAGAACTTCCCGTTCTCCGTCTCTGAGATTATGTCCCTCACCTCGCCCATGCCGCTGGCTGTGGACACCTCCCTGGCGGCGCTCACCAGCTGGGCTATGAGGCCACCCGTAACCTCAAGCTCCCCATCGCTCATCTTCGGCGACTGGGAGGCGATTATCAGCCCGTCCGAGTCTATAATCCCGGCAGCCGTCGTGCCGGAGATCTTAAGAAAGTCCACAAGTATCCTCTCAAGCACCTCCTGCATCCTGCTCACCACCCTCTACTATACTTCCGAGCTTCCACAGCATCAGCTCCGCAACCGCATCCGCCTCCTTGTCTCCCAGCTTGTTCCTCAGCGCGGTCCTTCTCAGGTACTCTATGAGCTCCACCACGTCGGCGCAGGTGGCTTCGCCCTCCCGGAACCTCATCTCCGTAAGCCTGAGCCTCAGCAGGTTCCTGCCCTTGACCTCCCCGAAGATCCTGCCCAGCTCTCCCTCGATGAAGCTGAGAACCCTGCGGCACTTCTCTGTGGAGAGCTTCGTCTTCTTTAACTTCTCCACGTCAAGTTTCGGCCGGAACCTCTCTATGGCGATCTCCGCAGCCCTCTCCGCATCTGCCATTATCCTCTCCTTGAACTTCAGTATCTCCTCCGGCACCTCCGGCTCCGCCTTTGCGCCGGTTGCTGCGTGCGTCTGGCTGCTGCTCACCCTTACCTCCACGCGCTCAGGGAGCCTCTCCGCCACCCTCCTCATCGACTCCTCCCTGACCAGGAGTACCTCCAAGGCGCCGTCCCTGAACTCAGGCTCGGGGAGGGAGAAGAAGGTGGAGTCGCCTCCGGAGGAGACCACCTCCTTCATCGTGAGCAGCAGGGAGCCGTTCAGAAAGATGTAGTAGAGGGAAACCAGGCTTCCCTCCTCCTTGAAGTTCAGACGGAGCACGCCCGTGAAGCCCTGCTCCTTCCTGCTCTCTATCTCCTCCTGCAGCTCATCAGCACTGAGCTTTGTGACCGACTCGAGCTTTGCGTTGTTGCACAGGCTGCATATTGTCCTGACAATCCCCCGGGGGATTTCGTTCATTTCCTTACCTCATATGAAGAGGTTCACGTCGGCGTCGCTGGCTATGTCCAGGTAGCCCGCGGCGCCAAGGCAGGCGTCGATCACGGGCAGCAGGTCGTCCTCGCTTATGCCCATCACGTCCATGGTCATCTGGCACCCGTAGAACTTCACGCCCATCTCCTTGCACATGTTTATAAGCTCCTCGACGCTGGGCACGTTGCCCTTCTTCATCATGCGCTTCATCATCATCGTCGCCATCGCCGTCATGCCCGGGAGCATGCCTATGATGTTGGGCACCGGCATCGGCATCGCAGGATTGGCGATGGGCGCCACCTTGAGGTTCTTGTACTTCTTCTTGTTGATGATGTCCAGGCCGTAGAAGGTGAAGAACAGGTGGACCTCCCAGTCCATGCTCGCGGCGGTGCTGGCCAGAATCAGGGGGGGATAGGCGGCGTCGAGAGTCCCCTTGCTCACTATTATGCACATCTTCTTCTTTTTCTTCTCCTCTGCCATTCAGCTCATCCTCCTACTCGGGCTTTTTAATGTAAAATATGAACTTGCCATTCTCCTCTCCGCTCTCCAGGAGCTCATACCCGTTGTTCTTCGCCCAGGCAGGTATGTCGTTTCTCGAGCCCCTGTCGGTGGCTATCAGCTTGAGAACCTTTCCGGGCGCAAGGCTGTCCATGGCCTTCTTCGCCTTCAGAACAGGCATCGGGCAGCTCAGACCGCTGGTATCCAGAACCTCATCAGCCTCAACCATGCACACACCTCCGAAACTTTTTTACTTGATTTTAAGTAAATAATCTATATATAAACTTTTCCTTATATGTGGAGTGAGAGGAACATGATAGACGACAGACTGGTGGAGCACCTCAAGCTGATGAACCTGACGGAGTATGAGTCCCGCACCTACCTGGCGCTTGTAGCCAAGGGCACCGCAACGGTGAAGGAAATCCGCGAGCTGGCGGGCATACCCTACTCCAGGGAGTACGACATCCTGGAGAGCCTGGAGAGGAGGGGTTATGTGGTGGTGCAGCCGGGAAGGCCGCGCAGGTACCGCGCCGTGGACCCCAGGGAGGTGCTCTCCCGGGAGCTGGAGATCAGAGCCAGGGCGGTGGAGGAGCTGATAAAAAAGCTCGCCCCCATCTACAGCAGCCACGGGGATGAGGTGACCTTCGATGAGGTAATATGGATGCTCAAGGGGAGGGAGAACATCCACGAGAGGCTGATAAAGATGCTCTCCAGCGCCGAGAGAGAGGTGCTGATACTGGGGATGAAGCCAGTAACAACCAGGGCAATCGCCAGGGCGCTGCGGGACGCCAGAGATAGGGGGGTTGAGGTCAGGGCGCTGGGCGAGTTCGACGACGACACCAGAAGCCTCTTTGAGGAGATCGGCGTGGAGTACAGGTACTACCCCCACGACCACTCCAGGTTTGTGCTCGTGGACGAGAGGGAGCTCATCCTGGCCAGCGAGGACCCCGCCAACTATGTGTTCGCCCTCTACAACCGCAACCCGGGATGCATAAAGCTGTACAGAAACTACTTCCACCACGTCTGGAAGGAGACCCGCAAGATTTAAAACTGCGGGGAGAGATTCTCTCGCATGGAGAGAATAAGCATCTCCCTGCCGGAGAATCTCCTGGAGGAGTTCGACAAAATCCTCAGGGAGAAGGGCTACGTATCCAGGAGTGAGGGGATCCGGGACGCCATAAGGAGCTACATACTGGAGCACCGCTTTATCAGCCAGCTCTCCGGCGAGGTTGCCGGCACCATCTCCATCATTTACGACCACGACGCACCCGGCGTGCTGGAAAGGCTCACAGACGTCCAGCACGACTTCTCGGGGGTTATCGACTCATCCCTCCACATCCACCTGGACAGGCACCACTGCCTGGAGGTAATAGTTGTGCGCGGTGACAGCGACGAGATAAAGCAGCTGCTCAACCGCCTGAAGGCGACAAAGGGCGTGAAGTATGCGAAGCTCACCACCAACGTGGCAGAGGTGCCTGGCTGACGCCCGAGGGCGAAAAGATGATAACCCTCCTGTCCGGCGGCACGGGTACGCCTAAGCTGCTTCAGGGGTTCATGCAGCTCCTGCCCCAGCGGGAGATAGCGGTGGTGGTCAACACCGCCGAGGACGTGTGGCTCCCCCACGGGCACCTGTCGCCGGACGTGGACACGGTGGTTTACACCCTCGCGGAGCTGATTAACGAGGAAACCTGGTACGGCATCCAGGGCGACACCTTCGCTACGCACGAGCAGCTGCTGAGACTCGGCTTCGAGGAGTTCATGAACATAGGCGACCTGGACAGGGCGACCCACATAGTGAGGGGCGAGCTTCTAAGGCGGGGGCTCACCCTGGAGGAGGCGACCAGGAGGATATCCAGGGCGCTGGGTGTCCAGGCTAGGGTGCTGCCCATGACCAACGGTGAGGTGAGAAGCGTAATACGCACAGACCTGGGGGAGATGAACCTCCACGAGTTTCTGATAAAGCACGGCTCTGCGCCTGAGGTGCTGGAGGTGAAACTCGTCGGGGAGGCAAGGCCCTGCGAGGGCTGCATCTCCGCACTTGAGGAGGCGGAGTTCGTGGTTATCGGGCCCAGCAACCCGGTGACAAGCATTATGCCCATCCTATCCCTGGAGGGTGTGAGGGAGGTGCTCGCAGATAGAAGGGAGAGCGTCGTCGCCGTCTCCCCGCTGGTGGGCGGCAAACCCGTGAGCGGGCCCGCGGACAAGTTCCTGAGGGCAGTGGGCATAGAGCCCACTCCCCGGGGAATCGCCGAATTCTACGCCGACGTGGCAGGACACTTTGTGATCGACCTGAGGGATGAGCAGTTCTCCGTGGGCGGTGTAAAGGTGCACAGGACGGGCATAATAATGAAAACCCGGGAGGACAAGCGCAGGCTGGCGGAGTTCATAATGGGCATTTTCGCCGGTGGGAGGAGATGAGAACGGGAGACATCGCAGTGGCGGCCCAGCTGGCAATTCTGCTTGAGGTCTCAGCCCCCAAGCCGGGAAATGTCACCTGCACCAGGGACTTCGGGGACACCAGATATGAGCACTTCCTGGCGAGCTCCGCCGCCTTCCTCCGCGTGGCAGAGGAGGCGGCGCGGCGAGGCAGGGCCGCCGCGGGTGGGAGGCTGCCCCTGGAGCGGGTGCGCATCGGGGCGCTCATAAGGCGGGCGGTGAGGGAGGCGAAGCGGTGGCACTCCGGCGGAAACACCATCCTGGGGGAGGCGATGCTGCTTCTCCCCCTGTGCGCCGGGGCGGGGTACGCCTCCCTCGAGGGCGGGAGGCCCACACCACGGGAAGTCGCAGAGTGTGCGGCGGAGGTTATCAGGGCGGCAGACTACAGGGACACCGTTGACCTCTTCGGAGCAATAAGGGCAGCGTCGCCCCGGCTGGAGAGGCGGGAGAGCCTGGACGCCCTCTCCCCCGGGAGCGTTGCCGAAGTCTCGAGGCGAAAGGTGAGCCTCCTTGAGGTTATGGAGATGAGCACCGGCGACTCCGTGGCGGGGGAGCTGGTCAGGGGCTACCCGGTGACACTGGGCACCGGATACCCCGCCCTGCTCAGCGCATACAGGCGCACCCGCAGAATCAGAAGCGCCATAGTGGAGTGCTTCCTGCGCATCCTGGCGGAGGTGCCCGACTCGCTCATTGCGAAGAAGGCGGGGTGGGATGCCGCCAGGGAGGTGTCCCGGCGGGCGAGGGCTGTGCTGGAGGCGGGGCTGGAGAGGGCTGAGCTCGACGCGCTGGACGCCTACCTGCGCAGCAGGGGTAACCTGCTCAACCCCGGCACCACCGCAGACCTGGTGGCGGCGTCTGTCTTCCTGGCACTGCTGGAGGGAATCACCCCGTAGGTGAGCAGCATGCTGCACAGGCTAGGATTTAAAAAGGGGGGAATCGCCGAGTGCATTGTTACCACCCGGAACAGGGACGGCTCAGCTAACGCGGCGCCCATGGGCGTCTATACCATAGACGACTCCACAGTGGCGATGAAGCTCCACGCCGGGAGCGACACCCTGAGAAACCTGACCCGCGAGGGGCGTGCCGCCCTGAACATCACCTTCGACCCCCTCCTGTTCCTGAGGACCGCCCTCGTAAAGGGCTCACCGGAGGTGGAGAAGCATGAGGTGTCCACCACCCGCCACGGCATACCCTACCTGAAGCATGCCCACGCCTACGCCGCCCTTCAGCTGGAGGCTGTGAACAGCTATTCTCTAACCGACTCCCTGGGAAAGAGCCGAGTGAGTGTGGTGAGGTGCGGCGTCACAGAGGTCAGGATTCTCAGACCCTTCCCCCAGGCGCCCTGCCGCGGCTTCTTCGCCGCCCTGGAGCTCGCCATAGACCTGAGCAGGGGAAAGACGGACAGGAGGGAGGAGCTGATGCGGGTGATGCGCCGTACCCTGCCGGCGGGTGAATACGAGAGGATAGTCAGACTCCTAGACGCCCTGAACCCCCAGCCTTGAGGCCTCGGGAAGGCGGTACTCCCACTGCGCCCGGGAGCCGCGCCTCTCGAGTAAGCCGGACTCGTAGAACCTCGCCAGGTAGGTGGACAGGCTGCTCAGCTTTATCCTCTCCCCGAAGAGTATCTCGTACTCCTCCTGTATGTCCTGGGAGCGCACCCACTCCCCGGGGTGGTTGTGCTTCAGCAGGAGCAGCAGCTTCTCCTTCTGCGTCATCCTCTCTATGTCGTAGCCGCTGAGCCAGCTTTCCCGGGCGGGCGCAAACTCCTCCGCACCCGTCTCCTCAACGCCATAAACGTAGCTCAAAAAGTCCATCACCTTCTCCAGGGCAACGCGGTGGCTCAGCTTCCTGAACTCCCTCTCCACCTCCCTCTCCTCGCCCCTGGCTGCAATCTTTATGCCCACGAACCTCTCCGTCCTGAAGATGTAGCCCAGATGCTCCCTCACCCTCTCCCTCGCCTCCTCGTACTCCAGCCCCTCCAGCCTGAGACGTGAGGTGCCTCCGCTCTCCCTCGTCTCCAGGACTATTTCCAGGTACTCCATCTCCACCATCCGCCAGCGTTCACAGGTGTTAACACTATTCAGTGAACAGCCGCATATATAAATCTTCCGAATATCATTTAAATATAAGATAATGCAAACAATATAAAAACGACGGTTAATAAGCACGCTGTTTACATCTCTTTTTACTAACAGAACCTTCGAAAACTAAATCGAAAGCTTTATATATGCATACTGTGAATGAGTGAATACTAACGAATACACCTGGGGGGTAAGAAAAGGATGAAGAGTCTGGTACAAAAGGCGAAGGAAAACACAGAAAAAATGCAGCCAATAGAAGCGCTGGACAAGGAGATTGGCGAGGCCAAGATAGTCGTCGTCGGCTGCGGCGGAGCTGGCAACAACACCATAAATCGCCTGGCGCACATAGGCATTAACGGCGCCCAGCTGATTGCCATAAACACCGACAAGCAGCACCTGGCGAACATCAAGGCGGATAAGAAGGTGCTCATTGGATATGAGATAACCAAGGGTCTGGGTGCGGGAGGCTATCCTGAGATTGGGGAGCAGGCTGCAATTGAGGCGAAGCCCGCCCTCAAGGACCTCCTGGACGGTGCGGACCTGGTCTTTGTCACAGGCGGCCTTGGTGGTGGCACCGGCACGGGCTCCCTTCCCGTTGTTGCGGAGGTTGCGAGGGACATCGGAGCAGTCGTCGTGGGTGCGGTGACAATGCCCTTCAAGATAGAGCGCGCCCGCATCGGCAAGGCGAAGCAGGCGCTGGTCAAGCTGCGCAAGAGCAGCGACAGCGTTGTGGTTATAGACAACAACAAGCTCCTCAGCTATGTGCCCGACCTGCCCATGAACGACGCCTTTGCGGTGGCGGACGAGGTCCTTGCCAGAATGGTGAAGGGCATAACTGAAACCATATCCCTGCCCAGCCTGGTAAACCTGGACTTCGCTGATGTGCGCGCTGTTATGCGCGAGGGCTCCAAGAACGGCATCGCCATGATAGGCCTGGGCGAGAGCGACACCCGCAACCGCGCTGAAGAGGCGGTGCTTCATGCGCTTGAGAACCCGCTGCTGGAGGTGGACTACCGGGGCGCTACCGGAGCGCTGGTGCACATCACCGGCGGCGAGGACCTGACGCTTGCGGAGGCGACCAAGATAGGGGAGATAGCCACCAGCTACCTGCGCGAGGATTCCAACGTCATCTGGGGCGCCCGCATCGACCCGGAGTTCAACGGCATGGTTCAGGTGATGGTGATCATGACTGGCGTGCACTCGCCGGACATCATGGGCAGGGAGAGCAGCGACATCCAGGTGCCCAAGAGGGTGGAGATCTCCCGCTTCACGCGCCCCAGGCAGCCGCGGGTGCCCTCCAGGCCAGCGATGCACCAGCCCCGCGAAGTTCCCGCAATGATCGCAGACCTGGGGATCGACTACATCTTCTGACTTCCCCTTTCCCCCTTTTAGGGGGTGTCCTCAATGCTGGAGGCGTGTGTTTCCCGCACCGGCGGGCTCGGGACGGCACCTGGACGCCGCTATCCCACAAGAACCTACTCGCTGCTCTGCCTCTCTGAGGGGAGCCGGGATATATCCAACTACGTCCTGATACCTGTCGAAGGTGCGGGCTTCGTGGTGATAAAACACGAGCTGGAGGTGGAAGAGCCATGATAAGCCAGGAGCTTATGAAGGAGATGGCCGGCAATGTTGCCACCAGGGGGGATTTTCTGATGCTCAACGTTGAGTTCATCGACACCGACGACCTCAAGGTCCTGCCCAGGGTTGTGGACCGCCTCCTGGAGATGGAGGGGGTCTCAACGGCGCTGGTCTACGGCATCAGGGGAGGCGTGGTTTACCTGGTGGGGAGGAGCAGGAGGAGGACAAACCTCACGGCAAAAATTCAGAAGGCCTTTCCCGAGCTGGGAAGGGTAAAGGAGGTCAACGGCTACACCCTGGCGATGCTCCCTCTGGGCATGCTTGGGGTGTTCCAGAGCAGGGAGAAGCTGCTGAGCGTTGTGGACGAGCTCATGAACGACGCCCTCGCGGGGGGCAAGGCAACCAGGGGCTTCGGCAGCGTCTTTGAGAGGGTGGCAGAGGTGAAGAACCTGATAAGCCTGCCCGTGCAGCACAGGCAGGGGGTGGTGCTGTAATGGGGGTGAGGAGAGTGAAGAAGTTTGGAAATGTGTCCCACAAGGTGAATGTGATTTTGAGTGTTTTTAAGGAGGGAGAGAAGCTCAACGGCAAGCAGATCGTGGAGCGCGTGCGGCAGCAGGGATACAAGATAACCGACGCCCACCTGAAGATGTTCATATACTACAACATGCTGCACAAGCACCTGAAGAAGGAGGAGATAAACGGCGTCAACTACTACTACCCGATAAACAGGTGACTCTCCCTCTTTTTGTTTTGTAAATTTTTTTGGGTGGAAATTTTTGGTTGTGCTGTGCGGTAAGCTTTTCTTGCCTTTCGCCAAAGACTTCTGCGGTGAATGTATTGAGTGGCGTGGAGGAGATAAGCGTCGAGGAGGCCGCGGAGCTGGTCAGAGGGGGAAGCGCCATCCTGCTGGATGTGCGCACGCCCCAGGAGTACCACGCCGAGCATGTGGAGGGCGCCAGGTGGATACCCCTGGACGAGCTCCCGGAGAGGCTGGACGAACTGGACAGGGAGAAGGTAATCCTGGCGTGCTTCTGCAGGAGCGGCATGAGGAGCTCGAGGGCGTGTGAGATTCTCAGAGAGCACGGCTTCAAAAAGCTCTACAATGTGCGCGGCGGGATAACCGCCTGGAAGAGGGCGGGCTTCAGAACAGTCTCGAGGGGGAAGGTTTAAGTTCCCCGCCTCCCAGAGTTATGTGAGGGAGGTGCTGTGATGCCTGCAGAGAGGGAGGAGATTGAGCAGGGGTTATAGCGATGCCTCCGCCAGGTGGCTCTTCATCTCCGCCGCAGCCTGGCTGGGAGCGGCGGTCACCTTAGCTCTGCTGCTCGCGGTGAAGTTCGTCTATCCCGACTTCCTCTCGGGCCATGCATGGCTGCAGTTCGGCAGGCTCAGACCGGTGCACATAACCTTAGCCGCCTTCGGCTGGCTATCCATGGTGCAGGTGGCAATGGCCTACTACGTGGTGCCACGCCTGGCAAGGCAGGAGCTGCACAGCGGGAGGCTTGCAGGGCTGAGCGTGCTCCTGTGGAACCTCTTCCTCCTCCTCGCCGCCGCAACACTGCTCGCCGGGATGACGCAGGGCAGGGAGTACGCGGAGCTGGTTTATCCCCTTGACTTGCTCTTCCTGCTACTCCTCCTGCTGGTGGCGTACAACCTGGTGCGCACGGTGCTCGCCAGGAGGGAGGAGAAGCTCTACGTCAGCCTCTGGTACTTCCTGGCGGCGCTCCTCAGCATGCCTGTGGTGTACTTCGTGGGCAATGCCATGTGGGCTGGAGGAGCGCTCTACGGCGTGAACGACGCCATAGTCAACTGGTTCTACGGGCACAACA
>JAADFX010000025.1 GCA_013152685.1 Methanobacteriota archaeon
CCAGAGCGCGATGCTGGTGCAGGCTTCGCTGGGGCGGCGCTGCGAGCGGGAGTTCCTGGTCGCCCACGGCGGCGTCAACACCGCCGCGGCTATATTCGCGCTGCTTGCGCTGTACCTCATAGGCAACCCCAGGAGCGGGGCCAGCGTCGCCGCCTCGCTGCTGCTGGGCGAGCCCGGGTTTGCGGACTTCCTGCTGATGCTTGCAGTAGCCCTCCTCGCCTCGGCTCTCGCCGCGGTTGCCACCCTGAGGATAGCCAGGGCGGCTGTGGGAAAGATTGGGGAGGTGAGCTACACCCGCCTCTCCCTGGGTGTACTCCTCTTCCTGGCGGTGAGCATCCTCGCACTCACCGGAATATACGGTGCGGTGGTGGCGGCCACCGCCACCGCAATAGGGCTTTTCGCCACCTACGCGGGTGTGAGGCGCTCCCACTGCATGGGCGTGCTCATCCTCCCCACCATCCTGTACTTCCTGGCATACTAGATTTGGGTACTGCGATGCCCAAAAAATATAAATATTTGGGTATTACAATACCCAAATATGGACATATTTGACTTCAACCCCTGGTGGGAGACGGGCGGTGTGGGGAAGGAATTTGCAAGAGATGTGAAGAGGGACCTCTTCTTCAACCTCAGGCGCAGTTTGGGTGGAAGAACAATTGACGCTATCATAGGTCTTCGAAGGGTGGGAAAGACTACAATAATGTACCAGCTCATAGAGCATCTGCTGAACAGCGGTGTGGAGCCCAGGAGCATCCTCTACTTCTCCTTTGACTTAGAAAGGGAGGACCTCCGCAGAGTGATACGCACTTATGAGGAGAAGGTACTGGGGAGAAAAGTCGGAGCGGCCAGAACATATTTATTTTTTGATGAAATCCACAAGCTCTCAGACTGGGCGAATAAGATAAAGGTGCTCTATGACTTAAATCCAAAGGTGAAAATTGTTATCAGTGGCTCCGCAAGCCTCAACCTGATGAGAGATTCCAGGGAGAGTCTTGCCGGAAGGGCGAGGTTCTTCCTTCTGCGCCCCCTCTCCTTTTCGGAGTTCCTGAGGCTCAGAGGTGAGCACTTGCCGGATAGGGAGGAGTACCCCATCCACGAGAGGAGGATTGAAATAATGCTTCAGAGATTCCTCCTCAGAGGATTCCCCCAGACCATTGAGATGAGCGACTCAGAATGCCGTGAGTATGTGCGGGAGCTTGTGGTGGAGAGGGTGATATTCAGGGACATACCCGAAACATTCAGGATAGCTGATGCAGACCTTCTCCGCACACTGATGGAGTACATCTCCGAGAATCCCGGTGCAATTATAAACACAAGCTCTCTGTCAAAGGCTCTGGGCAGGAACAGAAAGACTGTCCGAAAGGCTCTTATCTTTATGGAGCTCTCTTTCCTCATAAAGCTGCTGGGGAACCTGAGGGGCAGCTTTCTCGCCACCAGCAGGAAGAACAGGAAGGCATACCCCGTTCACCCCTCCCTCTGTAGCGCCGCCGCGGAGGAGACAAGGGTCGTGGAGTCTCTGGTTATGAGCGAACTTGATGCAGACTACTACTGGAGGAGCGGAAGAACTGAGGTGGACTTCGTGGTGAGGCGGGAAGAGCTTCTGCCGGTTGAGGTGAAGTACAGGGAGAGGGTTGAGAGAAAGGATTTATCGGGTGTGGTCAGATTCTGCAGGAGGTTCGGGGTAAGAAGGGGTGTAGTTGTTTCAAGGGGTAGCAGCGGGCTCGTAAGGGAGGGAGAGGTAAACATTGAGGTGAAGAAGCTCCCGGAGTTTGCCCTCTACGGCATAGAATAGCGCCGGCGAGAGAAGCTTTTTATACCTCCACGCCGATTCTTAACCGACATGGCAGCAGCCAGAGAGAAGATTCTGCCGGTGGCGATAGAGGAGGAGATGAAGCGCTCCTACATCGACTACGCCATGAGCGTAATCGTGGGCAGGGCTCTGCCCGACGTCAGGGACGGCCTGAAGCCGGTGCACCGGCGAATCCTCTACGCCATGTACGAGCTCGGCCTCTTTCACAACCGCCCGTATAAGAAGAGTGCGCGCATCGTGGGTGAGGTTCTGGGTAAGTACCACCCCCATGGTGATGCCGCCGTCTACGACGCCCTCGTGAGAATGGTGCAGGACTTCTCGCTGCGCTACCCCCTGATAGACGGGCAGGGCAACTTCGGGAGCATAGACGGCGACGCCCCGGCGGCGATGCGCTACACCGAGGCGAGGCTGGCGGAGATAGCCGAGGAGATGCTCGCCGACATTGAGAAGGACACCGTCGACTTTGTGCCCAACTTCGACGACTCCCTTAAGGAGCCAGCTGTGCTTCCGGCGAAGCTTCCGAATCTCCTGGTGAACGGTTCCTCGGGCATAGCCGTGGGCATGGCGACCAACATACCACCCCACAACCTCTGCGAGGTATGCGACGCCATAGCGCTGCTGATAGACAACCCCGACGCCAGCCTTGAGGAGCTGATGCAGGTAATCAAGGGCCCCGACTTCCCCACGGGCGCCTTCATCCTGGGCAGGGAGGGGATAATCCAGGCCTACTCCACCGGGAGGGGTACAATCAGGCTCAGGGGCAGGACCCACATCGAGGAGGGCAGGCGCAGGAAGAGGATTATTATCACAGAGATCCCCTACATGGTGAACAAGGCGAAGCTCATTGAGAGCATCGCCGACCTGGTGAGGAACAAGAAGATAGATGGTATAACCGACATCCGCGACGAGAGCGACCGCGAGGGAATGCGGGTTGTTATTGAGCTGAGGCGCAACGCTTCGGCGAAGGTGATACTCAACCAGCTCTACAAGAACACCCAGCTGGAGACCACCTTCGGCATAATCAACCTGGTGCTCGTGGACGGCGAGCCCAAGGTGCTCAACCTCAGGGATACCATCCTGGAGTTCATAAGGCACCGCAAGGAGGTTGTTACGCGCAGAACCCGCTTCGAGCTGGCGAGGGCTGAGAAGCGCGCCCACATCCTCGAGGGCCTGCTGGTGGCGCTGAAGAACATAGATGAGGTTATAAAGCTGATCCGCGGCTCCGCCAGCGTTGCCGAGGCAAAGGAGGGGCTGATGAAGAGGTTCTCCCTCACTGAGGTGCAGGCGCAGGCCATCCTGGACATGCGCCTCCAGAAGCTGGCGAAGCTGGAGAGGGACAAGATAGCCGAGGAGCACCGCCGCCTCCTGAAGGAGATAGAACGCCTCAGAAGCCTCCTTGCTAGCGAGAAGAAGATCCTGCAGGTGGTCAAGAGGGAGACGCTGGAGCTGAAGAAGAAGTACGGCGACGAGCGCAGGACGGAGATAGTAGCGGACGCCAAGGAGATAAGCCTGGAGGACCTGATTGCCCGCGAGGAGATGGTGGTGACGATAACCCAGGGTGGCTACATAAAGCGCCTCCCGGTTAGCACCTACCGCCAGCAGCGCCGCGGGGGCAGGGGGATAGTGGGCGTTGAGGCGAAGGAGGACCAGGTAAAGGACATCTACGTTGCCTCCACCCACGACTACATGCTCTTCTTCTCAAACAGGGGCAAGGTGTACTGGCGGAAGGTGTACGAGATCCCCACCGCCGGCAGGTACTCCCGGGGCAAGGCGATGGTCAACCTGATAGAGGAGGCGGCGGAGGAGAGGATCACGGCCACGCTGGCGGTGAGCGACTTCTCCGAGGAGCGCTACGTGTTCTTTGCCACAAAGCTGGGCAGGGTGAAGAAGACGCCCCTCAGCGCCTTCGGCAACCCCCGGAGAGGTGGAATCCTGGCCATAAGCCTGGAGGAGGGGGATGAGCTCGTCGAGGTGGAGCTCACCGACGGCAGGCAGGAAATCCTCCTCGCCACGCGCTACGGCAAGGCGATACGCTTCTCGGAGCAGGACGTCAGGCCCATGGGCAGGGCCGCAAAGGGGGTTACGGGAATAACCCTGCGCCGCAGGGATGAGGTGGTGGGGGTGGAGGTGGTCAAGCCTGGGACGACCATACTTGCGGTGACGGAGAACGGCTACGGCAAGCGCACCCCCATAGAGGAGTACCCCCTCCAGCGCCGCGGGGGCAAGGGGGTGATAAACATCATCCCGAGTGTGCGCAACGGCTTAGTTGTGGGCGTGCTCAGCGTCCTGGACAGCGACGAGGTGGTGCTCACGAGCGCAAAGGGCGTGGTGATACGCCTGAAGGCGAAGGAGATCTCAGTGATGGGCAGGAACACGCAGGGCGTGAGGCTGATGAAGCTGGAGGAGGGCGACCGCGTCGTGGCGCTGGCGAAGGTGAGGGATTAAACACATTCGATTATTTATTATTTTATAAGCGTGTCATGATAAAATAAGCACCTATAATTCCAAGTATGAATCCTAATATGCTCAATGGTATTGTTAATGCTACAATTAGTATTAGGGACAAAATAATTTTTATATAGGGTGGTAATTTATCAGCCATTTTTATCCACCTTATGATTTTTATTTATCTTTCTTCTTAATCTTATCCAATAATGCTGCGATTTCTGGTGCAGCTAATCCGACAAAAGGTTCTAATCTAGGATATTTTTCTCGTATTTTTCGCCTTTCGTTCAATATGTGTTCTTCAGATTCAATAATAGTATTATATAATTTTTCTAATAGAGAAATTATAGGGATTCCTTTTTGGTCAAGTTTATTTGCCTCTCTAGCAAGTTTATCTAAATCAATAACTTCAACGTCTTTTTTCTCCATTTTAATCTCTCCAATTATTAGCTAACTAATAGTATAGATAGTATATTAATTGTATATATAACTTTCAGTATCAATATTCTAGAACTAATAGTCAGATATATTCCAAAGTAATATTCACTTTTCCCGCTCTCCCGCGCTTCTTTTTAATACCGGGTTAATAATCCTAAGCCCAGCAGCCATTGCGAGGTGCTGCGGCGGAGTATGGTTAATTACCTGAGGAATTGGAGGGTGCACGATTAATGTATCAAATCAAAATATTTATATAGCATGAGATGTATTAAGAATACTAACAATTAACCCGAATTTGTTTGAATATCTAAACTCGGGGGAAGTGAGATGAAGCAGGAGGCACATGCGGTAGCTCAGCAGGACTCGACCGACATCGCTCTCTTTGTAAAGGTCAGCGAGGGCGATGTTATTTCCTGGGACAAGAGCAGGATTGTAAAGTCGCTGCTCAGGGAGACCACCGTGGATGAGGCCACAGCTAAGCTGATTGCGGATCGCGTGGAGCGCATTATCCGCGACTCCGGTATAGAGTTCATCACAGGTCCTCTTATTAGAGAGATAGTGAATGCGGAGCTGATAAAGCTAAAGCTCGAGGAGGAGCGCAAGCAGTACACCCGCCTGGGAATGCCCATCTACGACGTGGAGCAGCTCATAACCAAGCAGAACAAGGAGAATGCGAATGTTCCCCACGGTCCCGAGGCGACCAACCTGAGCCTTGCGGAAAGCATAAAGAAGCAGTACGCCCTGCTGAAGGTCTTCTCCCCCGAGGTGGCCCTCGCCCATGAGAAGGGTGATGTTCACCTGCACGACCTGGGCTTTATCGACCGCCCCTACTGCTCCGGCAACAGCATCGAGTACGTCAAGAAGTTCGGCTTAAGCCTGCCGAATGCGCTCAGCATTTCAAAGCCGGCGAAGCACCCGGAGGTGCTCGTTCTCCACCTGATAAAGTTCAGTGCAGCGCTTCAGGGGGTTTTCGCCGGGGCGATAGGCTGGGACGCGGTTAACCTCTTCATGGCGCCCTACTTCGTGGGCAAGAGCGACCGCGAGATAGAGCAGGTGGCGCAGATGCTGGTGTTCGAGTTCGCGCAGCAGGCCGTAGCCAGAGGCGGGCAGAGCATCTTCAGCGACCTGAACCTCTACTGGGAGGTGCCGAAGCACTTCGCAGACGTGGAGGCGATTGGGCCCGAGGGCAAGTACACGGGCAACACCTACGAGGACTACATAGAGGAGGCGCAGCGCTTCGCGAGGGCGCTCATAAAGGTGTACATGCAGGGCGACGGCATGGGCAGGCCCTTCTTCTTCCCGAAGCCCCAGCTCCACATAACCGAGAAGCTTTTTAAAACCGAGGGCTACGAGGATTTCCTGTACGAGATAGCACGGCTCAGCTCCGAGCGGGGCAACAGCTACTACGTCTTTGACCGCGGAGAAACCGCGAAGATAAGCGAGTGCTGCCGCCTCGCCTTCAAGCTGGACGAGAACGACCTGCAGGATGCGAAGACACCCTGGAAGATGCGCTACTCGGCGATGCAGAATGTCACCATAAACCTGCCGAGAATCGCCTACGAGGCGAAGGGCAGCGACGACCTGCTCTTTGAGCTGCTAACCGAGCGCATGGAGCTGGCTGCTGAAGCACATGTGGCAAAGCGCGGCTTTATAGTGAGGCTACTCAACCTGGGCAAGCGCGGTCCCCTCGGGCTGCTGTGCATGGACAAGGACGGCGAGCCCTACTACCGCCTGCACCGCGCCACCTTCCTCATGGGCATGCTCGGCCTGAACGAGATGGTGCAGTACCACCTGGGGGAGGAGATGCACGAGAGCAGCTACGCGCTGCGCTTTGGGTTGAAGGTCATAGCCTACATGAGCAAGGAGAGTGAGCGCCTGAGCGAAGACTACGGGATGCGCTTCGTGCTTGAGCAGACGCCTGCGGAGAGCACCGCCTACCGCATGGCGAAGCTCGACCTGGAGCACTACCCGAGCGAGACGCGGGAGGTGGTGAAGGGAAGCATAGAGCGCGGAGAGGTGTACTACACCAACTCCACCTACCTGAACATCTCCGCGCCAATATCGCCGATAGAGCGGGTGAAGAAGGAGGGCATGTTCCACCCCATGATTCACGCAGGGAGCCTGACCCACATCTGGCTGGGCGAAGCTAAGCCGGAGCCTGAGGCAATAGCCAAGTTTGTGGTGCGCACCTTCAGGCACACCACCAACGACCAGATAGCCTTCTCCCCCGAGTTCTCGTCCTGTCTGGACTGCGGGCGGGTAGACCGCGGGCTGTGGTAGAAATGGAGGTGAGAGAAGTGGAAAAGGACATAATAAGCAACACCTGTCCCCACTGCGGGAGCCACCACGTGGAGTACATAACCCGCGTGACTGGCTTCTTCTCCAAGGTGGGGAGCTGGAATAAGGGAAAAATCGCCGAGCTGCGCGACAGGCGGCAGGCGATAGAGTGGAACAAGCGCAGCCTTCTGGGCATGGCAGCGAGCGCGCAGGCTGCACAGCCGCGGAGGGTGAAGCTGTTTACGAAGAAGAACTGCCCGCGCTGCCCGGCAGCGAAGGAGCTCGCCTCAAAGCTTGAGGCAAGAGGAATTCGCGTGGAGTACTACGACGTGGAGAGTGTGGAGGGCATGGCCGAGGCAGGGATGCACGGCGTTCTCGCTACGCCCAGCATAGTCGTGGTCGAGGGCGACGAGGAAGTAGCGAGCTGGCGAGGCACAGTGCCCAGCGAGGAGGAGCTCCTGAGCGCGGCTGCGAGTGCAAGCTAACCCACTCCCCCTTTTATTTTTTGGAGGTAAAAATGCAGATCAAGGGCGTGCTCGAGACCAGCTTCGTGGACTGGGACGGGAACATCGTCTCGACGGTATTCCTGCCCAGCTGCAATTTCAGGTGCGGCTTCTGTCACAACCACCGCTTAGTTCTTGAGCCGGAGAGCTTTGAGGACGTGCCCTTAGAGTACCTCTTCGGCTTCTGGCGCCGGAACAGCGACTTTCTCGATGGTGTGTGCATCACCGGCGGCGAGCCCACGCTACACAGGGATCTGCCGGAGCTTTGCAAGGCGATTAAGCAGCTGGGATTAAAGGTCAAGCTCGACACCAACGGCTCCAACCCTGAGATGCTGCGCTTCCTGATTGAGGAAAAGCTGGTGGACTACATCGCTATGGACGTTAAGGCGCCCCTGCGGAGGGAGGATTACTCCCGGATTGCGGGGGTGGAGCTCAACGGCGGGCTCAGGAGGATACAGGAGAGCATCGATGTTATAATAACCTCGGGCATAGACCACGAGTTCCGCACCACCGTGATAAAGGGCGTGCACCGCGAGGAGGAGGTCGAGGCAATAGCGCGTTCTCTTCAGGGAGCAAGGCGCTACGTTTTGCAAAAGTTCGTGCCCCACCTGGCGCTGAGTGAGGAGCTGAAAAAGCTGCCGATGCACAGCGACGAGGAGATGGACGCCCTGGTGGAGGCGGCAAAGCGATACGTTCCCAATGCGAAGTGGAGGGGGAAGTAGTGGGGAGGTGAGGTGTGGAAAATTGGAACCTCACTCAATAGCAGCTACGACGAGTATTGCAGTTAAAGGAATTTGCGGAAGGAATGATTGAAGAAGCATCTAAGGAGATAGGACGTACTACTGTAAAAGTCATTAAAAGTAAACTAAATAACCAGAAAAGAAAATATAAATTATGCGATATAGATATGGTGTGTCTAAGATGTGACCATAAATGGAAAAAGAGGATCTATCATCCTAAAAGATGTCCTAGATGTGGTGCTAGCCGCAAATACATTAGAAATATATTAGTCTAATTGCAAAATTAATACTTACCACTATACAAGGGGATGAGATTGGAATTCTGGTTTGTAGATGATTCTCGTCAGAAAAGGCCTTCCCGCTCAGGAATGGGATCACTTATAGGTATAGGAGGTTTTCATGTA
>JAADFX010000026.1 GCA_013152685.1 Methanobacteriota archaeon
GAGCAGGGCTCGCTTCAGGCGAAGGGCGCAGCTCAGCGAGATGATAACTCCGGCGCTCTTCATAGTGGAGAGCCCCACGAAGGCAAGGCAGATCTCGCGGTTCTTCGGCAGACCCAGCCTGAGGGTGGTGCGCGAGGGAGAGGAGACGGTGCTTGTTGCCTACGAGGTGCCCACGGCGAGCAGGGTGCTCCTGGTTACGGCCTGCCTGGGGCATGTGGTTGACCTGGTGACTGACAGGGGCTTTCACGGCGTGGAGCTCAACTCAGCCTTTGTGCCCGTCTATGCGAGCATAAGGCGCTGCCGCAACTGCGGCTACCAGTTCACGAGCGGGGCGGAGGCCTGCCCCAAGTGCGGGAGTGCAGAGATAGACGACGCCTCCCGCAGGATTGAGGCGCTGCGCAGGCTCGCTAGAGATGCGGGCGAGGTTATAATAGGCACAGATCCGGATGCGGAGGGGGAGAAGATAGCCTGGGACCTTGCCAACCTCCTCGCCGGCTGTGGTCGCGTTAGGCGGGCGGAGTTCCACGAGGTTACAAAGCGCGCTGTAAGCGAGGCGCTCTCCAGCCTGCGCGGGATAGACGAGAGGCTGGTAAAGGCGCAGATTGTGCGCAGAATAGAGGACCGCTGGATAGGCTTCACCCTCAGCCAGAAGCTGTGGGAGGTTTTCTCGAGGCACAACCTCTCAGCAGGAAGAGCTCAAACCCCCGTGCTCGGCTGGGTCATAGAGCGTGCCCGCGAGCACAGGCAGAAGAGGCGCGTGGCCGTGGTGGAGGAGCTGGGGCTGAGCCTTGAGGGCGTTGCCAAGGAAGAGCTGGAGCTTAACATTGAGCTGCTTGAGGAGAGGGAGGAGGAGCGCACACCCTTACCACCCTACACCACCGATACCCTGCTGAGGGACGCCCATGCGATACTCAAAATTCCGGCGAAGGAGGCGATGAGGCTTGCTCAGGAGCTCTTCGAGAGCGGTCTCATAACCTACCACCGCACCGACTCCACGCGGGTGAGCGAGGCTGGGCTGAGGGTTGGGAGGGAGTACCTGGGTGAGGACTTCTCACCCCGCGAGTGGCGTGCCGAGGGGGCGCACGAGTGCATCCGTCCCACGAGGGCGGCGCCCCGGGAGACGCTCCAGCGCCTCATCAGCGAGGGCGTGGTCTACGCAGAAGCCCTAACCCGGCGCCACCTTGCGCTCTACGATTTAATATTCAGGCGCTTCATGGCGAGCCAGGCGAAGCCATTCCTTGCCAGAGTGGCGCGCTACCGCATCTCGTGGCAGGAGGGCAGCGCCGAGGAGGAGCGCATCCTGGAGGCGCGGGGAAGGGCATTCGAACTCTACCGCTGGGCGGCACCTGTGAGAAGGGCGCTGCCGCTCGGCAGAATAAGGGTCAGGGCGAAGGTGCTCCTCCTGCCGAAGGCGAAGCTTCTCACCCAGGCGGAGATCATTCAGCTGATGAAGGCTCGGGGGATAGGCAGGCCCTCCACCTACGCAACAATCCTGGACCGCCTCTTCCTGCGCGGGTACGTGGTTGAGCGCCACGGCAGGGTGCTCCCAACTAAGCTTGGAAAGGAGGTGTACGCCTACCTGTCGCAGAGGTACGGAGGCTTCGTGTCGGAGGCAAGAACTAGGCTGCTGGAGGAGAAGATGGACGCCATAGAGAGGGGGGAGATGGACTACCAGGAGGCGCTCCGCGAGCTGTACGGGGAGATACGGGGGCTCGCATAGCCTCATTATTATTTTTTAAACACGCTAACCTCCCTGATATCTGATGAATGCAGGGGTGGCCGAGTGGCTAAGGCGGCAGACTCAAGATCTGCTGGGCGCAGGCCCGTCGGGGGTTCGAATCCCTTCCCCTGCATGCCATCCCTTCCCACCGGCGGAAGCGTTATATAACCACGCCACCCAGGGTTATGCATGAGCGAAGGTATCGGGGTATTTCTGCCAAAGAAGGAGAATGTGAGCGAGGAGGAATTTCTCTTTTCTGTTTTTAAGGCCAAGGAGATAAGAAAAATAGACGGTGAAGATTACGTCATCCTGGACAGCGACGTGGGGGAGCTCAGGATACCCGTGAGGAAGGTTTATGAGTATTTTATTGAGATGTTTGACACCCTCGGCGAGGAGGACAGGCGGAAGCTGATGGGGCTCCTCAGAGGGTACGTGGAGGAGGGGCTATGAACTCCGGCTCCACGTAGCGGGGGAGCACCCCCGCCTCAAAGCCCCTCTTTAAAAACAGCCTCACCGCCTCTCTGCCCCTCTCGCCGTAGTCCAGGGTGTATTCATTGACGTACATCCTCACAAAGCGCCTGTTCTTCTCCCAGTCCAGCCCCCGGGCGAATCTCATGGCATACTTCAGCGCCTCCTCCTCGTGCTCCAGGGCGTAGAGGATGCTCTCCCTCAGGCAGGTAGCGACCCTGCGCATGACCTCCTCGCCCAGGTCGCGCCTTATGGCGTTGCCGCCTAGGGGTAGAGGCAGGGAGGTCTCCTCGCGCCACCACTCCCCCAGGTCAACCAGCTTGACAAGCTCCAGCTCCGAGTAGGTTAGTTGCCCCTCGTGGATCAGCAAACCTGCGTCCACCTCCCCACGAGCCACCGCCTGGGGAATGAGGTCGAAGGTCACCTCAACAGGCGAGAACTCGGGCTCGTAAAGCTTAAGAGCAAGGTAGGCGGAGGTGAGCTTCCCGGGTATGGCGACCCGCCTTCCCTTAAGCGACTCGAGCCTCTCCCTGGCGACCACCACAGGGCCATAGCCGTCGCCCATGCTGGCGCCGCAGCTTAGCAGCGCATAGCGCTCAGCCAGGTAGGGGTAGGCGTGGATTGAAATCGCCGTTACCTCGTACTCCCCCTCCAGCGCCCTCCTGTTGAGGGTCTCTATGTCCATGGTTACATCCACGAACTCAAACTCGCTCTCCACCTTCCCCTTCACCAGGGCGTAGAACATGAAGGCATCGTCCGGGTCGGGGCTGTGGGCCACTCTAATTTTCATGCGCTTAGCCTCTCGCTTATGCTATTTATTATTTTCTCAAAGCGCCTGCTCTTCACAAAGGGCGAGCCCAGGATTACCTGCTCCACACCAAGCTTGGCAAGCTCCTCCACCCTCTCCACCACCTCCTCAACGCTCCCGGAGATGGTGAAGTACTCCAGCAGGAAATCCTCATGCTCCTCCAGCCCTCTGCCGCTCCTCAGCGCCTTTCTGACGGCACCCACCTTCCCGGCGATGCCCATCTCCTCGGCAAAAACCTGATTCGCGCCGCTCGCCACCACCGCCGCTGCACCCAGCAGCTCCCCCCTGTGCTCCCTGTCCGGAAGAACCAGCGCCGGGGCTATGCAGGCGATGCGGCACCTCTTTTTAATGTGGCGAAGCGCCCAGCGCACAAACTCGGGGTGGGCGTAGTTCAGGATTACCCCGGAGCTCCTCTCACTCGCGAGAGCTATCAGCTTTGGCCCTGAGGCGCCCACCAGCACCGGCACCTCCCTCTCAATGAGGGAGATGCACCTCTCAAGGCGTGCCAGCACCCCCCTGCTGGAGATGCACTCCACCCTCAGGCCGTACCTGTCCCCCGGGGCTATGCCGGCGACGAAGCGCTCGCCGTAGGCCTCCTTCAGCGTGGCGAAGGCGTGGGCAATGTGCATGCACCTGTTGCTCATCGCCGAGAGGATGGCGGAACCCACCCTTGCGCGGGAGGTGCTCTCTGCGAGCAGGGCGAGCAGGGGAAAGGGGTGCACAAGTGGCTTTGACTCCCCCACCCAGAGGTGGGCTATACCGGAGCGCTCCGCCGCCGCTGCCCTGCTGGAGAGATCCTCCCTGCGCATGTTCCCGTTGAAGTTTACCCCCAGCTCAACCAAAGCTCCGCACCACCTCTTCCGGAGACTTGCCAAAGGGCGGGCCGACCACGAACTCCTCAAAGCCGGCCCTCCTGAGCTCCTCCATGGCGTCCAGAATCTCCTCCCGGGTGCCGCAGAAGCAGTACTCCTCCAGCGCCTCCTGGGGCACAAGGCTTGCCGCCGAGGAGTAGTCCCGCCGCAGCAGGGCACGCCTTATCTCCCGTGCCACCTGCTCCAGCTCGAGCATGCGCAGCACCTCCTCAGGCGAGCTGGCGATCATGGTGGCGGCAACTACCCTTGCCTTCTCAGCCTTCCCCAGCACAAAGCCCTTCCACACCACCCTGCGCAGCTCTCCAAAGTCTCTCCCCGCCCTCTCGGCGGCCCTCCTCACCACCTCAATCGCCCTCTTCAGGTATTCGTTGGGGCCGCTGAATATCACCCCGTCGCTCACCTCGCCGGCGAGGGCGAGGAGCCTCCTGCCGCGCACGCCGAAGAGGACCTCGGGCACGGCGACGCCCTCCACCCTGAGCCTGTAGTTGCGCAGGCAGGCCCTCCTACCCTCGTAGGTCACCTCCTCGCCGCGGAAAATCCTGCGTATCACCTCTGCGCTCTCCCTCAGCACCTCCACGGCGTTGCGCGGCTCCTCGCCGGTGAGCCTCTTCACCTCGGGTATGCCGCCCACCCCAAGGCCAAGGGAGAAGCGGTTTCCGGTGATTAGCTGCAAACCTGCGGTGGCGGAGGCGATGAGCGCCAGGCTGCGCAGGTAGGGTGAGAGGATTCCTGAGGCGACGGGCATGCGCGTCTTCACCGCTATGATTGAAAGGTAGGTGAATATCTCGCGGGAGAGCACATCCTCGCCCACGAAGACCCTGTAGTACCCCTGCTGCTCCGCGAGCCTGGCAAGCTCAACTCCCCGCGCCACGGGCATGCCTGTGGTCAGCCCCAGCGAGAGCTTCATTCTCCTCCCTAAATTATCGTCAGCCTCTTAACCCCATCCAGGGCCTTGAGCTCCTTTATCAGCTCCCCGGGAAGCTCTCCGTCGGTTATAATCGTCAGCCTTGGATCCTCGAAGAGGTAGGGGTCGTCGGCTATCGCCTGCCTTATCGGTATGCCCCACTCTGAAATCTTGGACGCCACCCTGCCTATTATCCCCGGCTTTGCGGCGTCGTCGGGGGTTATCACCACAACGCTCAGCCCCAGCAGGGGGGCAACGTCCCGCAGGAAGGCAACGCAGCGCAGGTTGCTGAATATCCTGTACAGGCTGTCCTTCCTCCTTATCCTGTCGGCGGTGGCGTCAACGACGCGGCGGTCTATGCCCAGCTCCCTGGCAATCTGGGTGTGGGGTATCTCTATGCCGTCCACGCACACCCTGCCCTTTTCGTTCACCTGAAAGCCCTTGCGCAGCAGAAAGAGTGCCACCCGCTTCTGCATTGGATATTTTTTGAAGTACTCCTCTATTTCGCTCCACATCGCCATCCATTAATTGTCAGAGAGCAGACTAATAAATTTATCTCTACTTCACATTTGTTTGCAACCGTGCATAATAATTTATATGGGAGCCTGCAATTGGGAGGCAATGACGCGGATGGTGCGCATTGTCCTCTCCCTCCTAATGCTCATAACTCTAGCAGGCTGCACCGGTGGCGCCCCTGAGGCGCAGCCGGAGGAGCTGGCTGCACAGCGCCTGCCGCAGGCTCCGGGAGAAGGGATGCAGGAGGAGAAGCCCCTTCCAGCGCTGCCGCTGCTGGAGCACCCGGCGCAGCTGATTTTCAGGTCTGATTCGGTGGGCTTTGCGCCTGTAAATTCCAGCGGGGAGCTGCTCATCCTCCGCGGACCCCACAGCGCCGGCCTCTCAGCCAGGGTGGCAAGGGGCGGTGTCGAGGTGGAGGGGGAGGGAAGCGGCAAGCTCATTCTCGCCTCCGGGGGTGAGGGTGTGCTCTACTTCTCGAGGATGTGGGTGTCCTCCATAAGGTCCCCCAGCTTTGCGATTCTGCCCGGGGAGGAGGTGGTCTTCCTGAGGCACGGCGAGAGGGCGGAGCTGCCCGTGAGGGTTGTGCCTGTGGGCAACTTCAGGGAGGAGGTGAGGCTTTCTGCGAAGAGCTCTACCCCCGCGGTGGTGGTGAGGCTTTCTGCTTCAGGGGCGCCGCCCTTCAACGCCACGATGGAGGTCTTTGCCAGGGGGCTTGTGGGGGACGGGCACCACATTGTGATAACAGGCGTGGCAGGGGAAGAGAAGGTTGAGAGCTATGTGAGAATCAACAACCCCGTGAGAAAGAGGGAGGGCGGTCTGCTCTCCACGCTGCTGAGGCTCGTGTGGATCGCCCTGCTCCCGGTGACCCTGACGGTGAGCATAGCGCTTGGGTTTATAACCGGTACCACCGTGGGCGCCGTGGGCATGGCAGCGGTGCTGGCGAACCCCCTTACCTTCTTTACGCCGGAGATGGTGGAGCTGCTGGGCGCGGGGCCTGAAGCAGGGGTTGCTGTAACAAAGCAGTTCCTCCAGCACTACTCCGCGGCGGAGCCCTTCGGCGGAGGGGTGCTCCGGGAGGGAAGGCTGACGGGAATATCCACCATCGCCGTGGCAAACTCAAGCTTCAAGGTTCTCCTTCCGAGGGTTGAGCTCAGCCCGGCGGTGGGGCAGGAGGTGCTCCTCCCCGTGTACGTCGCCGGCGAGGGGGAGGTGGTGCTGAATGTCAGCGCGCCGCCCGGGGTGGAGGCGCAGGTGGAGCCGGTGAGGGGCAGGGCTCCCTTCAGGGCGACGCTGAAGCTGCTGGCCACGAGGGAGGCGCCAAAGCGGGGGCTGATTTTCAGGAAAGCGGGTGCGTACCAGGTGACGCTGAGCGCAGCTTCCTCCAGCGCTGAGGAGGTGTACCGCGTGTACCTTAAGCCGGTGAGGCGCGACTACGAGGTGAGGCTTAGCTCTGACGTGGTGTACGTGGAGCCCGGGAAATACGCGGCGGTTGGGGCAGTGGTGGTGAGGAACAACAGGTTTGCGCCCGAGGAGTACGCGGTTGCGACAGCCTCTCCCCCGGGAATCCAGGTGCATGTGGAGCCCGAAAGGGGGAGAACTCCCTTCGCGGCGAACATAACGGTAAGGGCGGAGGAGGGTCTGAAAGCCGGGAGGTACACCGTGAGAATAGGCAACGGGAAGCTTGAGGTGGTGGTGGGAAGGGACGGATACGCGCTGGTGGTGGCGCCGGGGGTGAGCATCACCCAGGGAGGAGCCGGAAGCATAGAGGCAAAGGTTTATGCAGTAAGGGATGTGGCCCACCAGCTCCGGGTGGAGCTACCTCTGAACCACACCGTGGCGAAGAGGGGTGAGTACAGCTACGCTGTTGAGGTGGCGGCGGACAGGTACACGCCGCCCGGGAGCTACCGGGGAGTGGTCACCTACGGGGAGCAGTCGGCGGAGGTGTGGGTGAACGTGGCAGGCACCCCTGTGGTGGTGGAGCACGAGGCCACGCTCAGGCTGCGCAGGGGGGAGAGCAGCAGGGTGGAGCTCAGGCTGGTGCCCGCGGGCTATGAGGGGGAGCTTGCGCTTAACTTCACCGCGACGCCCGGGATAGTGGTGGAGCCGAATTCCGTGAGGACAACCGTGCCGGGCGTGGCTGAGGTGACGGTGAGGAATCCAGAGGGCACCTACGGCAGCGTCAGCTACCACGGCAGGGTGGTGTACAACGGCACCCCCTACGGCATAGCAGGGACCATCTCCGTGTGGCCGGGGCAGTAGCGGGAGAAGAAGGGCTCTCCGGGGCGCCTGGGCATGGCACAGAGGGCGGCGATGGGCCCGGAGGGATTCGAACCCACGACCGCCCCCTTGTTCAAGGACGGTCAATGTATGCATGAATCCAGCTCCTTCCTCACGTTTGGGGTTACGTAGGAAAGCGAGATTGTAGCAATGTAAAAATTATTTGAAATCTTTTAAGCTAAATCCCTCTGCACCTCGATAATGAAGTATCCCTGCGAGGGCGCGGTTAGAACGTCTCCGTTCGGGAAAGTAACTTCAAATTCTGCGTTATACCTGCCTTCCTCGCTCAAATCGCCCTGCTGCCACTCGTAGCGCACCTTTCCGGCTGTGGCGTCTACGATTGTTGCGTTGGCGTTAACGACGACCGTCCCGTCAGTCTTTGCCATGATGAAGCGCACGCTCGCCCCGGTGAGGTCGATAGGGGTGCCGTCCTCGTACTCCAGCGCCGCCTCAATGGCGGGCTGGGTATCATTCTTTTTCAGCCTGATTACTTCCGTCACGGCTTCTCACCTCCACGCAGCTTTTTCCTCACGGTTGCTTTCAGCTGTGGTCTCACGACTTTAAGTTTAGTTTGAGCGCGGCTCACGCGCAGCACGATGCTGACGACAGCCACCGCAACAGACTTTATCGCTACCGCGTAGCTGGTCACTCTCGCAACCAGCTCTCTGAGCGAGAGTGAATAGCTCACCGCCGCGGCGACAGTCTGCAGCAACTTCATGAAGTAGCTGCTGCGCGTTACAGCTGCGAGCAGCTTAACTGAGTAGCTCACCGCAATTGCAACTGCGCCCGCGAGGGCGATGACGTAGTTCGTCGTCCTTGCGGCGAGTTGCCTCACAAGCAATACGTAGCTTGAAGTTCGTGCCACCAGCGCCAGCAGGGTGACAGCATAACTCGTTGCCCTCGCCACCAACCCCCTGAGCAACACCGCGTAGCTGCTTGCACGCGTTGCCAGCTCGCGGAGGAGCAGGCTGTACACAGTCACCCTCGTGACAAGCTCGCGCACAATGACAGCGTAAG
>JAADFX010000027.1 GCA_013152685.1 Methanobacteriota archaeon
CCTCCGCACCGCCTGAGGCTTTGCATGAGGTGCTCACATCTCTGGAGAAGATCAGAATATGGGAGCCCTCCCACGGGCTACCCTTTGTAAGGCACGAGTGGTCTCCAGATAAGGAAAGGGTGGAGGTGGGCAGTACATTAAAGGTCAAAGCTGTGCCATGGACCTTTACAGCGAGGTGCGTTGAGGTTGGCGAAGGCAGGGTGGTATGGGAGTTCACCGGAGGGCCATTAAAGGGCACAGAAGCATGGATAGTCAGGGCAGAGGATGATGGAAGCAGCATAATAAAGCTGCTTGTCTACGAGGTACCCAGACTCAGGGACAGGCTGCTGTGGCTGCTGCTGGGGCGGAAAGTGCACAGCTGGGCAAGCAAAAGGCAGCTTATGTGCGCCAGAAGGCTGGCTGAGGGCAGAAGATGAGATAGTATCTCCCCACCTTTTCAGCTTTAGAGACCAGTCATAGGGCAGAGAACTGAAGATAGCTGTTAAAAATTTAGAATTGAAGTCTGTGAACCAGATGAGATAATACACTATGTGGTGGCTGCGAAGATGTGTGGATGCTCGGAAACGCTATGCCCATTCATAAACCTCTTATGTTCCGTGGAGCATTTGAATAATTGGAAAGGAGATGATCCCGAATACAGCGAGGGTGAGGTTTACTCACTTGCAGAGCGGTGCATTATGCTAGAATTATATTTGAAAAGCTTCTGAAATGAGGTGAGGCGGAGAGATGAGCTCCCTGGCTCTGGTGATGACGGCGGTGGGAGTTTTTCTCATGCTGGACGCGGTGCTCGCCTTCCTCTTCGGGAGCCGGTACATTGCGCTGGGAATTACGCGTGCACCGCGATTTTACCGCAGGTTCATCCAGCGCCTTCTAGAGCTTCCGCGCGTCCAGCTTCTCGCCCTGGAGCTGGCAGAGTTTTCCCTGGGCTTAGTGCTTTTTCTGCTCGCGGGGAGGCTGTAGCACCTGCGGACTCACCTCAACCTCACCTCCTCGAAGTACACCCTTCCAGAGCCCACGATTTCCCTAATTCTGCTCTGCCTCCCCGAGAGTTTTGAATTCCCCGACTTGAATTCTATGAAGATTATCCTGTCCTCCTCAAACTGCACGCCATCCACGGGCGAGCCCAGGAAGCGGAAGTTCTCCGGGCTATAGGGATACTCTTTGAGAAAGGGCAGGAACTGCTCGTATATCCTGCCGTGCCGCGAGGCAAGGCTCTTCCGCAGAGAGCGCTCCCTCCGCGCAGCCCTGCGGTAGTGCAGCAGGAGCAGAAGCTCGGCAATTGCCACGGCAGCGAGCAGTGCCACGGGGTCCATGGTAGTGCCTGGAAGCGCCGGTGTAATATACTTTCCGGGCTAGACCAGGAGCTTTACCCCCAGCGCCACGAGCACCGCCCCGGAGATTTTTCGGAGGTGCCTGCGGGCAGGGCTACTGCCGAGGAGGGCTCCGCCCAGCAGTGTGGTCAGGTAGCCCGCGAGCACTGAGAGCAGCACCAGCTTGAGGGTGCCGCGCTCAACCACAAGCTCCACCTCGCCCGGAAGGTGGAGCAGGGAGTAGGTCGCTGCTACCGCAAGCCCGACCTTTGCCACCTCCACTGCGCTTATCCCTGGCCTTATCCCGAGCATCTCAAGTCCCAGGGTTATGAGAAGAAGCGCGGAGAAGAGATAAAACTCTGGGAAGAGCACCTCCCTGAGCACATCCGCAAGGGCGCCCGTGAGGAGGGCTAGCGACGCCACCCCCAGGTAGACCAGGGACACCGCACACACCCTGCGCCTCATGGTGGCAGCTACGCTAATGCATCCCGCGCCCGAGAATGCCGTAGCTCCGAAAATCAGCGCAAGCCTCAAGTCGGAGAGCACACCCCCGGCAAGCGCCGCCAGGAGCACGCCATCAAAAACAGGTGCTGAGGCGAGGAGGAAGAGCCTGTAAAGTCCCGCTGATTCCCCCTCTGCCCGTGCTGCCTAGCTACTGAAAGTCCAGCTGACCACCCACCTCGGTCACCCCTTCAGTGGCAGGAGGAGCCCCCGCTACCGCAGGCGTCACCTGCGCTGGGGTTGTGAATCGCAAATCCGGCGCCGTAGGGCGTCTCCACGTAGTCTATCTCCGAGTCTGCCAGGTAGGCTTCAACGGCGTCGCTCACGAATATCCTTATCCCGTTGCTCTCTATCTCCTTCTCGTCCTCCTCCGCCTCCTTGGCCAGGCTTATGCCGTAGCTCGGGCCACTGCATCCCATGCCGGCAATGTATATCTTTATGCCGTAGTCCTCCTTGCCCTCTTCCTTCAGAATCTTCTTCAGCTCCTGGGCAGCTCTTTCGGTTATCTTCACCATTCTACCACCTTTCCCCTTCGCCCACGCTTTGCCATCTTAAAGCATTATAAAAAATTGTTCCTCGATAGCCTGCGCTTAGGTAGGGATGCATCTAACTCGCGAAGAAGAGCGCCTTCTTGCAGGCGAAGGCGGCGAGGCGCTGAGCAAAGCGATGGAGGTCCTCCTCGCCATAGGCGAGCTCAACAACGCCAGAAGGTTAATACCCATAGCCAGCGCCCAGGTCTCGGGGGTCAGCTACAAGACCATAGGCGACGCTGGTTTGGAGTTTCTGCGGGACATCGCTCAGAGTGGAGCAAGGGTTAAGGTGCTCACCACCCTGAACCCGGCGGGTGTGCCCCTCGAGTCTGCGAGGGAGCTGGGCTTTCCGGAGGAGTTCATCAGGAAGCAGGAGGAGATACTGAGCGCCTACGCGAGCATGGGAATTGTGACCTCCTGCACCTGCACCCCCTACTATGTGGGCAACCTTCCGCGCTTTGGGGAGCACATAGCCTGGGCGGAGTCGAGCAGCGTTATATTTGCAAACTCGGTAATAGGGGCGCGCACCAACCGCGAGAGCGCCATCTCAGCCCTCGCGGCAGCGCTCCTGGGAAAGGCTCCTGAGTACGGGCTCCACCTGGAGGAGAACAGGCGGGGAAGCTTCCGGGTGGAGATAGGGGCGGAGCTCAAAGGGAGCACCGACTATGCGGCGCTGGGCTACTACGTGGGCAGGCACTACCAGGGGATTCCCGTCTTCTCAGGCGCCTCTCCGGGAGGTGAGGACCTCAAAGCGTTAGGCGCTGCTCTAGCCACAGGTGCTATTTCCATGTTTCACTTCGCCGGCGCAACACCGGAGTACCGCGAGGAGAGGCTTGAGAAGGTGGAGGTGGGCGAGGAGGAGCTCCGCTCAGTCTGGGAGGAGCTCAACACCTGCGAGGATCCAGATGTGGTGACGGTGGGCTGCCCCCATGCGAGCCTTGAGGAGGTGCTCGCCGTGGCCAGGCTGAACCCGCGCAGGGAGGTGTGGGTCTTCACCTCGCGGCAGGTTAAGGCGCTGGTTGAGGAAAAAATAAGCAACGAGAACATAAAGCTCATCGCCGACACCTGCATGGTGGTGGCGCCGCTTGAGGAGCTGGGCATAAAGTGCATAGGCGTCACCTCGGCGAAGGCCGCCTTCTACTGCGCCAACCTCTCAAAGCTCAAGGTGAGGTTCGACTCCCTGGAGAACCTGCTCAGGGAGGAGTAGAGCCTCCGCTCGGGGTTGGAGGCGAAGTGGAAGAGATGCGCCCCGCAGGAGCAGTCGCTGGAGCCGAAGCCGCGCACCGGCGTGCATGCTCCCTCTAAGCTCCCAACCACCTCTGCGAGGGCGCACTCGCACCTCTCGGCAGAGGCGATTTTGAACACCGCCATTGGCCTTGCAAGCTCCAGCAGGTAGTCCAGGTGCCAGTGCCTGCGCTTATCCTCGCGCAGGTGCCTGGCGATGCGCTTTTCTATGCCGCGCATCGCGGAGCCCACGTAGGCGTAGTAGCCTTGAGGAAAGCGGAAGCGCCCCAGCCTGCCCACGGCTATGCTCCTCTCCCGCTCCAGCTTAAGCAGCAGCACATAGCACCCTTCCATACCCATGCCTCGCTTTTAAAATATTAAATATTTCTGACACGCCGTTTCAGTTTTTTTAAAAATGGTTTCGTCATTTATAGAAGCAAAGGTTATATACTTTAAAAACCAAGATTTGGAATGGATGTGCCTATAAATTATATCCATACCTGCTATTAATACTTACAGGCTGGCAGAGGTGCATGGAATGGTGAAGGAACGTCTCGACCTGGATGAAAAGGACAGGGAGATTATCTCTCTCCTGGAGGAGAACCCTGAGCTTTCGCAGAGTGAGATAGCCGAGAAGGTGGGCATAAGCCAGCCGAGCGTGGGGGTGAGGCTCAGGAAGCTCAAGAACAAGGGCGTGGTCTCCTTCCTCATAGGTATGAACTTCAAGCGGGTGGGGCTATACCTGGCGAAGGTGGACGTGTGCGCAAAGAACACCGTTGAGATTCTGGACAGCTTCAAGGGCTGCCCCTACTTTCTCAACGGTCTAATTGTCTCCGGCAGGAACAACCTGTGCCTGTTTCTGGTGGGGGAGGACATCTCAACGCTTGAGGCGATTGTGGACAAGCACCTGCGCGCAAATCCGAATGTGAGCAACGTGGAGATGAACGTGGTTATAACTCCAAGCGACGACCTCATCTTCCCCGTGAAGATGAAGGTGGAGCGCCAGGAGTTCCCGCCCTGCGGCTCTACCGGTGAGTGCCACGACTGCCCCTTCTACGAGTCGGGGCGCTGCCTGGGATGTCCGATCACGGGGCACTACAGGGGCAAGTTCTGGTAGCTGGCGCTGCAGGGCACAAATCTTGAGATTATCTCCAGGGTTTTCCGGGCGCTCCGCCTCAGGTAGTCCCTGTCAACGCCCCTAACGCCGCACAGCACCACCACCGCAGTCTTTGTTGAGGCGGTTATCTTTGTCGCGTCAGCGTCGCGGTAGGGGTAGATGGAGAGGACCTTCTCATCATCGCTGAGCACTATCTCCCCCTTTGTGGTTATCTCCTTCCCGCCTATGCCCACGAAGCGCTCGCCCTGCGAGGTCCTTATCCTGAGCTCCCCCTTAATTTTTCCAGCGTCGTAGGCGCCCATGGGTATTAAAGTCATGGCTGAGGCGAGGTTGTAGGCGTCCACCAGGTTGTTTATCTCCGGCAGGGGCTTTCCTGCGAGTATCCTGCGCACCAGCGCCTCAGAGGCGGGTCTTAGCTTCGTGGGGTCTATGCCTATTCGCCAGTAAAAGTCGCGGTACGCCCTGACTATAGCGTTGTCCTTCAGCGAGGCGAGGGTGAGCTCTGCCCTGAGCTCCCGGAAAACCTCGTCCCTGAACTTCCTGAACTCAGCGGAGGAGGGCTCCACCCTCAGCTCCTCCAGGTAGAGCACCTCTGTGGCGATGCCGTACTCCCGTGAAAGCTCATCCTGAATGTGCATGGTGCCTTTCTGGTTCAAACGCCCATTTAAAAATTTAGTCGAGAGCGTGCCTGAACAGCCGGAACAAGGGACACTGGTCTTTTCATATGCTCATCATAAAAACTATAAAGGCTTCAGTGTATTGGATTGTACCTCACTTATTTAATTAACAAAGGGACGAATGGAAAGCTTTATATTGAATATCTGAGAAGATATGTCGCGCCCAGTTTGACAGCAGGAAGATGGTGAGGGAAATGAGGAATCACCTTCTTGTCCTGTTTGTCATGGGATTTCTGGCGGTTGGAACTTCCAGCGCTGCTGTAAATGTGTCAAGCTGCACCAACATAACTGCTCCGGGTGTGTATCTCCTCAATACCACCATCGCCAACAGCACGCTTGATTACTGCATATTTATAAACTCAAGTGATGTAATATTCGACGGGCAGGGGAATCTGATTGATGGTACTGATGGCTCCCTTACAAAGGGGATAAGGGTGTACCCTGATGGAGGCTCGCTTAGCAATGTCACCGTCAGAAATGTGGTTCTGACAGACTGGGCGGACGGGATATACACCATGAGCCTTGAGGGTGGGAGAATAGAAAATAATACAATTTCCAGCTCTGGTAATGGAATCATCGTGGTGTACACCAACAATACCCTTGTTGCAAACAACTACATGAATTCAAATTTCAAGGGTCTGTTTGTTTCATCATCCCACAACAACACCTTTGTCAACAACACCATAACGTCCTCCACGTCAGATGGCATTTACCTGTCAAACGCGGTAAACAATACCATTGAAAACACATTTTCTTCAGGCTCAATTGGAAATGGGGCATATCTGCGAAACAGCAATATGACACTCATAAAGAACAGTACGCTTGTCTCCAATAGCAACGATGGGATATATCTCTATTTGTCCCACAACACCACTGTAAAGGGGAGTAATATCAGCCAGAATGGTGATGATGGTATCTCATTCTCAATTTCCCACAACTGTACAATAATAAACAACACCATAAAATCCAACAGCAATCGCGGAATTTACCTCTCACTGAGCAGTGCCAATACCTTCGCAAACAACACCATAGCAGGCAACACCAACTACGGGATTTATGTCAATGCGAGGGACAACAAAATCTACAACAACTTCTTCAACAACTCCAACAACGCCTACATAGGTGCTTCGGGCGGCCCCAACTACTGGAATACCAGCAGGGCTGCGGGTAGTAACATTATAGGCGGTATTTATCTCGGAGGTAATTACTGGGGGACGCCAGCCGGGACTGGTTTCAGTGATACGTGCACTGATGCCAATGCTGACGAAATATGCGACTCACCCTACACCATAAACACGAGCAATGTGGATTATCTTCCCCTGAGTTTTGATAAAACGCCTCCAAACATAACCATAATATCTCCCGGAAATAAGACCTACGGGAGTTCAACTGTGCTGGTGAATGTTTCAGTAGCCGACTCCAGCAGTCCCATAAGTGCAGTAGTTGTTGAAGTTAACAGTTCTGTAAATTCCTCGCTATCTCTCCAGTCGGGGTACTATGTGGGCAACATAACCCTGAGTGACGGTCAGAACAGCATCAGGATTTATGCCAATGACACCTTTGGCAACCTCAATGTTACGGGGCACCTCTACTTCACGGTTGACAGCCTCGCACCCGGTATAACCGTCTCTGCCCCACCCTATGTCCTGCAGTATCTGGGTGGTTCGACCGTCAACTTCACGATTTCTGATGCCCATCCTGCCGGGTACACCCTCTTCAGAAACGGCACCGCAGTTTTGAGCGGTAGCTACTCCTCAGGAGATGTGGTCAGGGCGAGTGTGCCCAGTGACCAGCTTGGTGTCTGGAACTTTACCCTCGTTGCCAATGACACACTCTCCCACACGGCTCAGCGTTCTGTTGTGGTGCGCGTTGTGCCAGCTGAAGCGGCTGTTAATAAGAGCATTACGGGTTCTCCGATCACAATAAATGAAACAATTGCCAACGCCACCGCCAGCTTTTTGGTGCTGCCGGATGCGAACAACGGGACTCTTACACTCAGAGCCAGGTTCAGCAAAAATGCGACTGAACTTAAAGGTAACACAAGTAACTCTGAGTTTGCAGTTTATGCATCTTCAGCCAAGCTGAAGTCGCCAAATATGTATCTGTGGGTTAATATCAGCGGGGATGTCAACTCCACCACCCTGCGGTACGTGGTTATCCGGTTCATCTACTCTACCGCAGACCTGGACATGAACGGCGACGGGGATGCGGCGGATGCCGGGGACATAGACGAGGGTACTCTAACTCTGTGGCGTTACTGTGAGGCCACTGACAGCTGGCAGGTGCTCCGCAAGGGGAATCTTACCTGTGGCAATGACACAATAACTGTGTTTGACAGCGGGGTCAATGTCACAGGCAACTACGTGTGGGCTAATCTCAGTGCCCTGAGCCTCTTTGCTATTGCAGGAGCGGAGCTGGGCGAGGTGGTTTATACCGCAGGTGATTACTCCCCGGAGGCTGTTCTTCTTGCCAACAGCATCGACCTGGATTTAGCCGGAGACTTTGTTTCATACCTGAAGGAGCGCGGTATTGAGCTCTACGTAGCCAGTGCTGCGGACTTCAGCGAGTACTCAAAGAAGCAGTACATTCTGATTCTTGGTGGTCACGAGGCCTATGGGGGTGTAGGTGATATTGTTGCCGGAATACTCAGCGATGATGAGATGGCGCAGGTTGAAAGGGGCAGGATGTACATAAAGAAGCGCTCAATCTTCAGGGAGGGGCAGGTGGTGTATATCTTCGCAGGCAAAAATAGGTACGAAACTGCCAGGGCATGGCAGGAGGTATATAAGGAGGTAGCTAGAGAAATAGAGTACAACTGGGGCTAGCCAGAGGTTCTATATTTTTATTTATTCCGTGAGGTGAGTTCACCGTATAAAATACCTAAATACCTGGAAATGAAAGTGCTCCGGTCGGGATTCGAACCCGAGTCGCCGGCTCGAAAGGCCGGCATGATTGGCCGGGCTACACTACCGGAGCATTAAAAAGGAGCTATCTTAGAGGCAAGATTTACAATGGAAAAGGTTGCTGTAACGCAATCTTTATAACCTTTTCACATGTTGTTGTGCGGAGTTGTTTTAAAGCCC
>JAADFX010000028.1 GCA_013152685.1 Methanobacteriota archaeon
GCTTGTGCCCGTGAGCTTCGTCTCGGACCACATAGAGACCCTCTACGAGATAGACTTCGTTTATTCTCAGCTTGCCCGCAGGCTTGGAATAGAGCACTTCCGCAGGGCTGAGTCGCTCGGCACATCTCCGAAGTTCATCGAAGCCCTGGCGGAGCTCGTCAGAAGCGCACCCGCTCCGCATAAAAAAGTGCGGCCGACGCGGTGATGTACGCCGAAGATTCCAGCTTTGCGGCAGGTGGCTTATATTCCCAGCCTGAGCCCCAGCCCCCGGTCGCTCCTCTCGCCTCCGGAGAGGAAGGGCAGCAGCCAGTTTACAAAGGCGCCGGGGTTGCGGGTCTGAAGCACCACTTTGCCGGGGCCCTCAACGTCCACCACCAAGCCTTCGCCGCTCGCCACGAGGCTCTTAAGCCCGCCCACGCGGCGAACATCGTAGCGCACTGAGTCGCTCCACGCCACCAGGTGCCCGTTGTCGATGGTCAGGCGCTCCCCCGGAGCAAGTTCGCGCTCCTCAAGGGCGCCCAGCGCAGCCACGAAGAGCTTCCCGGAGCCGGAGATGTGCAGCATAAACAGGTCGCCCTCCGTGAGGAGCCCCCGGAAGCCCTTCCACTTGGTGTCCACCTCTATTCCGGACGTGCTGGCTAAATAGGAGCCGCTCTGCACTATGTAGCCCTCATCGGCAAGCTCCAGCATGTGCACATCCCCTGGTATTGCAGGAGCGAGGGCCACCTCGCCGTCGCCGCCTCTGGCTGTGAAGGTGTTTATCCAGAAGCTCTCTGCTCCCAGGGCGGCCACCTTTATGCTCTTCAGCAGCCCTCCCAGTCCGCCGCCACCCCTCGTCCTGGTCTGCATCTCTATGTTCGGGGACATGTACACCATGGCGCCGCTCTCCGCTGTAATGCTCTCCCCCTCGCTCAGCTTCACCCTCAGCAGGGAGTAGCTGGGTCTGTGGCTTATCTCGTACTCCAATCAGAACACCTCCTGCTCATACTCTTGCAGCAGGGTGCCGTCGGTAAAGCAGCAGTGCGAGCAGGGCTATAAGGGCCACCGCTGTGGGTCCGCACACTCCGCGCTCCTCCGGCGGCGATTCTTCTTCCTCCTTCGCCTCGGGTACTGGCGGTGCCGTGACCTCGTAGCGCATCACCTCCGAGCTTGCCAGGTTGCCAACGCCGTCTATCGCCACGACCATGTACTCCACCACGCTGCCAGCCTGCTGGGGAGGTATTCTCGCAGCAAAGGGCTCCGGCTCAAGCCCGTAGCCGCCCACCGGCTCAACCACATACCTGCGCTCGGGCGTCATCTCCACGGCGCGCCACTCTGACCCGTTGACCCTGTAGAAGAGCAGCGCCCTGTGTACTGCGCTCCTGCTGTCGCCGAGCACAGCCCTGACCTCCACCTCCTCGCCCCCGTAGGCCTCGCGGATGTCCGCAAGCTCCCTGATGTCGGGAGCCTCTCCGTCGCCCAGCCTGAGCACCACCTGCCTGTCCCTGTCCCTGGAGAACACCGCGAAGGCGGCTCCCCTGGCGGCGCTTACCCTGGGCACAAAGACCTCATCCCCCGGGTAGGTTACGCGGTGCAGCTCCACTGTGCCGCGCCACAGGAAGTACACCCTGCCGTAGTCCTTGCCCCTCACGGGGAGCAGCACAACCCTGCCCGCCACCACGGGAATCCCGGGCTCCTCGCCATCGCCCAGGGTGAAGTTCCCCAGAGCCCTTCCGTCGAAGTCGAGCACGTGGAGGCTCAGGGGCCGCTCTCCCAGCGTCCTGGCAACATACAGCTCACCCTTGCCGGCTGCCAGCAGGCTGTGTCCGTTGACGTCGCTACCCGCGCCCAGGTTCCTCTTCCAAAGCAGCCTGCCCTCCCTGGAGAGGGCGACCACATTCCCGGCGCTGTCCACAAAGAACACCCTGCCGCCCGCCACCAGGGGCGACTTCACTATGTTCCTGTGGCTGTAGCTCCAGAGCAGCCTCCCGTCCCCGAGGCTGAAGGCGTACAGCCGCCGGCTCTCCTCGCCGCCCTCGGTGCTCACATATAGAGCATCTCCATCCGCGGCAAGACCGCGCACATTTCCCCCTACCCTCGCGCTCCAGGCCAGGTCTCCGGCGGGTGTGTAGCACATCACCCTGCCGTCGGTGTGGACTGTGCCGAAGCACACCCGGTTTCCGGTGATGAGCAGGTTGGAGGTCGGCTTGTCTCCCACCTCCTTCTTCCACAGCACCCTCCCCGTCTCCCTGCTAAGCGCCAGCAGGAACGACCTCCCGCCTCCACCGGGGGTTCTGCTGGTAACCACGAACACCCTCTCGTTAAGGCCGTAGGCCTCCACGAACCTGCCCTTGAAGGACTCGTAGATGGAGACGCTCCACAGCCTCTCCCCGGTCTCCTGGCGGAGGGCGTGCACTCCCTCTCCGTCAGCCAGCAACAGCAGGTCTCCATCCACCAGCCCGGTTGCCAGGGTGCCGTGAAGGTTGGCGGCGACGCTGGCGGTGTACTGAAGATCCGGCACCCGGGGCACCTCCGAGCCCCTCATTGCGCTGTCCTCGCCGCCCTTAACGAGCTTCCAGGGCTCCAGGGTGGGCAGGTAGTCGGAGACCTCTGGTTCGCCGGCAGCCACGGGGGCGCAGAGGAGGAGCAGCAGAAGCAGGTAGCGCATTCTTCAGCCTCCAGGGCGCAGCCGCCTCACGGCCAGCGGCAGTGCCGCGAGCAGCGCCACCGCCGTGGGTCCGCACACTCCACTCTCCCTCTCCGCGCTCTCGTACGCAGGCTTAGCCGTCTCCTCTCTCGCTTCCGTCCCCGCTCCCTCAATCTCCGCCTCCTCAGCACTCCCCGCCGGCGCCGGTAGAGCCTGCATTGCCGCAAGTTCCGGAGCCTTTTTAATGGGGAGCACGACCTTGAAGGAGCTCAGCTCCTGCCCCACGTAGCCCAAGATGAGCCTTTCGCCCAGAATGCCGCCGATCAGCCCCGCGTCCAGCTTTGAGTACGCCGACATGTCCCTAACCTCTCCTGTGAGCTCACCCCCGGCAGCACCTGCAAGCTTTCCGGTGGCGGGGGAGGCTCTATATATTCCTCCTGCGATTCCCGGCGCCCGCAGGTAGGTAACCACCTCATTACCCGAAACGCCCGCGATGAGCAGCGCATCCCCGCGGGTGACTATGAGCAGGTCCCCAGAGGTCTTGAACCGGCTTCCGAAGGCGCTGTCCACCCTGCTCCTGAACCTGGCGAGCTCCTCCGTAATCTCGGGGGTGCACCTATCCGCCGCGACCTCCCCGCTTCCCAGCTTCACGTCCATGTAGAAGGCAGCCTCCCTGAGCTGCGCACCGAACCTCACGCCGGCATTGGAGGAGTATATATCATAGCCCCGTCCGGGTAGGCGCCTGTCGAAGGGTCCGTACTCGACGATTGCCCTCTTCTGCAGCACCGTTCTGCCCTCCAGGTCCCTGAGCTCGGCCACCCACTCGCCCCCGACCTTTTTCACCCTCATGATGTAAGTCCCGGAGGGTATCTCGGAGCCTGGAGGTATGCAGAAGTCAGCCAGCACTATGTCCCTGCCCCGTTCCAGCTCCTCAAGCGGTAGCTCTGCGACGCCACCCAGCAGCGCCACGGGTGAGTATCCTACAGTCCACGGGCTCACCATTATGAAATCCTCCACCCCCGCAAGCCCCTGCTCCCCTGCCACGGCGTTGAGCACCTTCATCACGTTCTTCCTGAACTCATTGTTGGCGCTCTCAATTTTTTCAGCGAGCAGCGCCTCCTCGGCGGTTCCCGCGGGGGCTGCCCACACCGGTGCCTGAACAGCGGCGATCAGCAGTATTAGAGCCACACCAGCCACATTTCCTGTTGCAGGGGTTCCGCTTGCCATGCGCCTTCCCCCGGGTTTTGTTAGTTACTCTGAGGGATATTAATAAAAAGCTTGCGTTTTTGTTCCCTGGGAGGACAAGCCTTTTTAAATAGTTAAAGAAAAAATAAATAGGTGAGCTTATGACCAGCGTCGTTGTAGTGGGTGCAGGAATCTCCGGCTTAACCGCCGCCTTCTATGTCAACAAATTTGCGCAGGAAGCCGGGGTGGAGGCTGAGATTACGGTGCTGGAAGCAGCTCCCCGAGCGGGCGGGAAGATAAGGAGCGAGCACTATAAGGGCTACGTGATTGAAGCGGGAAGCAACGGCTTCCTGGACAACAAGCCCTTCACGCTGGAGCTGTGCGACGACCTGGGGATAAGCTCCAGGCTTCTGAAGAGCCGCGACTCCGCCAGGAGGCGCTTCCTGTACATAAACGGCAGGCTCAGGGAGCTGCCCACGAGTGCGGTGGGATTCCTCTTCTCGGATATTCTCTCCTGGAAGGGCAAGCTCCGCATGGCGCTGGAGCCCTTCACAAAGCCCGCTCAGGAGGAGGACGAGACCATCGCCAGCTTTGTGAGGCGCCACCTGGGCGAGGAGGCGCTGCGCAAGCTGGTTGCGCCCATGGTGAGCGGCGTCTTCGCCGGCGACCCCTACAGGATGAGCCTGAAGAGCGCCTTCCCGGTGATGGCGCAGCTGGAGAAGGAGGGCAATGGCTCGCTTATGCGTGCGGCGCTTAAGCGCATGAAGAAGGCGAAGGAGATGAAGAAGAAGCTCGCCGAAGCGGAGAGGCAGGGAAAGCGGGTCCACAAGCCAGGAAGCGCCGCTGGCCCTGGAGGCGTGCTCACCTCCTTCCCGGAGGGCATAGAGTACCTGACCCAGACCCTCGCCTCCCGCCTGGGGGACAGGCTGCTCCTGAACAAAGCCGCGGCGAGCATTGAGCGCGCCGGCGGCGAATACGTGGTGCACCTCGCCAAGCGCGGGAGCGTGGCCTGCGATGCCCTGGTGGTTGCCGCACCTGCCTACTCGGCGGCGGAGATGCTCTCCAGCCTGGACGCGAGGGTTGCGGAGGAGCTCGCCGGGATACCCTACACAAAGCTCGCCGTCGTGGCCTTCGGCTACGAGCGCAGCGAGATTGAGCATCCTCTCGAAGGCTTCGGCTTCCTTGTGCCCCACGAGGAGGGCAGGACGATACTGGGCTGCCTCTGGGACTCCAGCATGTTCGACCACCGGGCTCCAGAAGGAAAGGCGCTGCTGCGAATGATGGTTGGCGGCGCAAGGGCGGAGGAGAAGGCCATGCTGGGCGACGAGGAGCTTGTCGACGCCTGCAAGCGCGACCTCCGCGACATAATGGGCATAGATGCAGAGCCCGAGATGATCCGCATCTACCGCCACCACCGCGCGATTCCGCAGTACCTGGTGGGACACAGCGCTCGCCTTGAGCGCATCGAGGCGAGGCTGCGCGACCTCCCCGGCGTCTTCCTCACTGGCAACGCCTACCGCGGCGTGGGGATAAACGACTGCGTGCACCAGGCAAAAGAGGCTGCGAAGCGGGTGGTGGAGTTTATAACAAAGGCGCGCGGCAAGGTGGCCGAATAAAAAAAGCGTTTACTGAAAGAAGCCCCCTGGAGGCGGGGATATCCTAACCTGGGGCTTCCTTCTCCCTGTACTGCCGCAGATAAGCTGAGTGCACCTACCCCGTAACCCGCTTTGGAAGCTCCCTCTTCTCAAGGACCTCACCGCGGTATATTTTGCCGCACCTGCAGCGCAGCACCTCAAATACCGTCTTAACCCCGCGCTTTATGGTTGAGGTCTTTCCCACGACGCTCGCATCTTCACGGGTACTCCCGCAGGCGGGGCAGCGCACCTCTTTGTCGCGCCTTCGCATGTAATTAAAGTGCAGGTTAACGACGCTGAGATGATTTTAAATTTTATTTCCTCCGCATCGCCAGGTATCCGCCGAGAATAAGGAGCACCGGAATTGCCGCACTCGGGAATTCAGGTATGGACACCACATCCCTCTCATCATCGTCGTCTGCCGAGGCGCACCCGGGGTCTTCGGGGTAGTCCACCTTTCCGTCGCCGTCGTTGTCAGCGCCGTCGCTGCACTGGGGCACCGGCGGTGCCTCGCACGCGTCGCCGATACCGTCGCCGTCGCTATCCTCCTGCCCGGGGTTGGGCGTTGTGGGGCAGTTGTCCCTGCTGTCGGGCACGCCGTCGCCGTCGGAATCCAGCACATTGGTTGTCAGCGGCAGGTGGTCCACATTTCCAGAAGCAATCAAGTAGCTGGAGTCGCATATTCCGTCGCCGTCCGCATCGGTGCAGGTGTCACTGAAGCCCGTGCCGCTGGGAGTGCCCCAGTAGTTACCGCCCAGGTAGGGGCCGCCCACTATGTTGGTGCCCGCCCTCTTGGAGGTGTTCCAGGTGTTGGGGGATATTGAACCTCCAAAGTCGGTGTTGTTGGTGTTGTTGAACAGGTTGTTGTAGATGGTGTTGTAATAACTCGAGGACAGGAAGATTCCACTGCCACCATTGCCGCTTACAATGTTGTTTTTAATGACATTGAGCCTGGTGTAGGAGAGCAGGTGGATACCACCACCAGCGTTGTTGCTAACAGTGTTGTTTTTGACATTGTTTCGGTAGGAGGGGTTGTATCTACTCAAGGCAGAGATGACAATGCCCCCGCCACCGTTGCCTGTTACGATGTTGCCCTTCACAGTTGTGGATATTACACTTCGCAGATGGATGCCGTCCAATGCGTTGTTGCTAACCCTGTTTTCCCTAAGTGTGCTGGACCTGGATCGGTACAAGATGATTCCATGGTTTCCGTTGTTGCTCACCATGTTTCCGGTCAGTGTGCTGGAATCCCCCAATAATATTATTCCAGCACCATTGTTTTTCACAATGTTTTTGCTCACTGTGTTTCTACTTCTACTACTAAAGATTGATATCCCCCATTCGCGGTTACTGCTTATCGTGTTGTTCTTCAGGACATTTTTATTAGAAGCTAATATAGCTACCCCGATTTTACCGTTGCTGCTTATCGTGTTGTAGGTCAGTGTGTTCTCATAGGATTTTACTTTCATGATTACTCCATACAGCCCATTGTTTTTCACAATGTTTTTGGTCAGCGTGTTGCGTGGTGACGCATAGAGGTACACTCCGTTGGCAGCATTGTCGCTGATGTTGTTGTCTCTCAGATTATTGTAAGCGGAGACACCGTATCTGGTGCTGGTAAGCACAACTCCTGTGGCGTTGTTGCTCCTGATAATGTTTCCTTCTATTTTGTTGTACATTGCCATTTTCAGGTAGATGCCGTTCTGTGCGTTGTTTTTTACAATGTTCTTTCTCAGGTAATTGCCCCCTGACGTATCCATGTTAATTCCATTTCCTTTGTTGTCAGTAACCGCGTTGTTGTTTAGAGAATTTTGGCTACTCCTGTACATGTAAATTCCATTTCCAGCGTTACCCCTTACCACGTTGTTGTTGAGAGAATTCCGACCACTTATATACATGTGGACTCCATTTCTGCCGTTGCCTACAGCCACGTTGTCGCTAAGAAGGTTCTGGCTGGAATATCTGAGAAAAATTCCATCCGAAACACAGGATTCCACAGTAGAGTTCTCGATTCTGCTCTTATCCACATTTGTGAATTCTATACCCCTGTACCAGTCCGTCACCACCACGTTTTTAACCGTAACGTTTCTCAGCCTCAGCCTGGCAGAGGGCCTGTAAACCACCACGCCGAATGCCAGGGCATCCACTCCGTCGATCACATGTCCCTGCCCGTCCAGCACCACATCACTTGAGTTGATTGCGATGCACACGCGGGTGGTGCTGTTGGTGATGCTGTTCTGGAGCAGGTACACCCCCGGAGAGGTGATATCCGTGCAGCCGGTGATAGGGGTGGCCGCATGCGCAGAGGCAGCGCCGCAAAGCAGCCAGAGAAAGAGCAAAACCAACCATTTGGAGGAGAGAATGGGCACCCTCATACACTCAACTCCAGAGTCGCATGACGGATTCCCGGGCAGGCTCAGGCAGAAAAAGCCACCGATTATGTATCAGCAGCTCTTTGGCAGGCCCTCGCCTGCTGTTAGATAACTGTTGGACGTGGTTGGGATATAAATCAGTATGAAGCAATGCTCTGGAATTATGATTCAATGTCGATGCCGCTCCGCGAAGTGTCTTCGCAAGCAATCGGTGAGGTCGTTAAACTATAAGTTTTACCCGGCTATCTGAAACATCGGGGAGTTTTTGGAAACCTTTTTAAGCTCTGAATAAAACTGATTTAAACATGGGTGATACAGAGACTAAAAAGTTGAAACTCAAAAATTTCCGTGGAGTAAGGGAAGGGGAAGTTGAACTTGGGAACATGACGATACTTATAGGGACGAACAACTCCGCCAAGAGTACAATACTTGAGGCGCTTTTTCTTCTCTCCAACCCTCTTCGGTCTGTCCCCTATATGAAAGAACATATAAAGTCATCTGGAGAAAGTGTTGCTCTGCCTCTAAATGCTGTATCACTTATTCATGAGTTGCACAAAACCCTTACGAGTGCGGGTTACGCCTTTTTGCTGTACAA
>JAADFX010000029.1 GCA_013152685.1 Methanobacteriota archaeon
TTGCCCTTCGCCTCCTTGCCGCACTCGCAGACAAAGGAGACGAACTCCTCCAGGTGGCCTATGGCTATGTTGTGCGCCGCTATCGCGCTCTTCGTGCGCTCGAAGGTGCCCTTCTTGAAGGCCGCATTGGTGCGGAAGAACATCTTGTGGCGAGCGACGTCCCGCTGATCTTCGACATCCTCGCGGCGGTAGCTGCCCTTGCCGAAGGGCGAGCCGTGCCTGCTCAGCCCCAGGGCAAAGTAGGGCGAGTCGAAGCCGCGCTGCTCCATCTCGTCCTTGAGCAGCTTCAGCTCCTCCAGGTTGCCCTTGAGCGTGAGGTATAGCTCCTCGAAGTAGCGCTTGTTCCGCTTCAACCTGCTCAGGTCTACCTTAAGCGTGGCGGAGATTTCGTCCAGCACCTCTGTGGCGCGGTTCACCAGGGGGATGGTGTCTCTCTCCTCCATTTTCACACTCCGAGAAAGAGGCGGTTTCTTAAACTCTAACATGTGCTAATATATATGTAAAAGCATCCTTATATATAAAGTTATGCATGGCTGTAAAGAATATTGTAAATGTAAACATATTTAAAATTTTCTGCCATTTGGAGTGAGGTGAGCCAGGCAGGCGGCGGTGCGCTGCGGAGCACTCCCAAAACAAAAGAATCCGGTAGGGCTAATCGGGAGTTTATTAACGCCGCACATCTCCAAAACCTGCGTAAGATTTATTTATCCGGCAAATAAAGATTCTCTGGCTAAAAAAAGTGCAACACTCAAATGTGAGGTTTATGAGGCTGAATACCCCCGGAGTTCTGCTTATACTGCTGGTGGTCCACGCTGCCGGGGCTGCCGCTGCGCAGAGTGCAGAGGCTGCAGCCGGGCAGATGCCCGCTCCCTTCGAGCGGGTGGAGGTGGCCCGCTTTTCCCTCGCGCCCGCAGAAGCCGCCGCATTCCAGCTGGTTACCTTCAGCGCTGAGGTGGTGAACTCCGGAAATGTGCGGAGCCGTGCGGAGCCGGAGCTCCTCCTTTACTCCGGTGACAGGCTCCTTGAGGCGGTGCCCCTGCGCCCCCTCTCCCTCCCCGCGGGCGGCAACGCTACCCTGGCGGGGGACCTGATAGCCCCGGCGGAGGTGGGGGAGTACCGGGTGTTGCTCGTCGTCCACTACGCCAATCGCAGCAGGAGCGCCTCCGCTGAGGCTGGGCTCAGGGTCACTGCGGAGCGCGTGAGGCTCCCCGCGGGCTTCAAAAGCGAGGCGCCCCAGCTGAAGTTCAGACTGTTCCCTGTGGTAATCGAGGGGCGCCCCGGAGAGGCGGCCGCTGTCTCCCTAACCGTCGCAAACCCCTCCCGGGAGCCCACGGGAGAGCTCAGGCTGCGCCTCGAGGGCATCCCCGGAGAGTGGGTCACCCTCACCCCGGGAGAGCTCAGCCTCGGGGGAAATGAGAGCGCCGGGGTAAACATAGCCATAAGCGTACCGGAGAGTGCCCTGCCCGGGGAGCACCCCCTTTTGCTCCGGGTTGAAGGCGCCGGCGTTGACGCCTCCGCGGGCTTTGTGTTCAGAATCAAGCCCTACCCCCCGGAGGTTCCCATGCCCTCGGTGCTCAGAAGGGTCTACACCGACGGAGAAAGCCGCACCTTTGTTGACCTCATCCTGGAGAACTCGGGAAGCTACTTCAGGAGCATTGAGGTGGTGGATGAGCTTCCCCCCGGTGTTGCGCCCACTGCGGGTGCCGTTAGCCTCGCGGCGGCGGATGCAGCCGTTGAGGGCTCCAGGATAGTGTGGCGCCCCGGAGAGGTGGACCCCTACGAGAGGCTGACGCTGAGCTACACGGTGGGCCACCTCAGCCCAGACCCCTCCGTCTATGTCCACTGGCCGGTGCTCCAGGTCACCGCTCAGCGCGCTACGGCTGGCGGTGTGGAGGCGCTCCTGTTTTCGGGAGCGGCGGCGACCTACACCACCCCCGGGAGAGAGGCCGAGGTTAGCCTGGTGGTCACCAACCCCACGCTTGAGGCGCTTAATGTCAGCATAAGGCTGGCGGCACCGCCCGGGTGGAAGGTAACCCCGGCGGAGCGCGTTATGCTGCTCCTCCCCGGGGTGGCGGGGGAGGCCACCTTCTGGATAAGACCGCCCGGTGACGCCCTGCCCGGGAGCTACACCCTGACCGTTGTGGCCTCGGGCGCCGCCGGCGAGGTGTCCCAGCCGATAACAGTTGTTCTTCTGGAAGAGGAGGAGCGGAGGGACGTGAGGAAGATTCTGCTTCCTCTGGGGGCTCTGCTGGCGGTTGTTTTATTAGGGTACGCTTCCATAGTTATATACCGCCGCAGGAGGGCCTACCGCCGCGAGGTTGTTGAGGCGGTGGGCAGAATAAAGAGGAGCATGGAGGAAGAGTAAGTGGCAGGGAGAGATGGAAAGGTCATCGGTGTGATTTCTGCAAAGGGCGGGGTGGGGAAAACCGCAGTGGCGCTGAACCTCTCCCTCAGCCTGATGAGGGACTTCGGGAAGAAGGTGCTCGCCATAGACGCCCACACCATATCCCCCAACATGAGCCTATACCTGGGGATTATCGACGTTATACCGCCGGGACTGCTCTACGCCCTCCGGGACCCCGAGGTCGCGGGGGAGAGCGTCTACATCCACTCCTCCACCGGCCTGCACCTGCTCTCCGGCTCCCTCACCAGCGTTAAGGAGGTGGACCTGAGCAACCTGGGCGAGGTGGTGAACAGCCTGCGGGGCGACTACGACTTCATAATCATCGACACCGCCCCCAGCCTCGGGGACAGCCTGAGGCACATCCTCAAAGCCTGCGACCAGGTGCTCCTCGTGGTTAACCCCTGGCTGCCCATAGTGGTGACAAACCTCAAGGCGATAAAGATAGCCGAGGAGATGAAGACCCCCCTGAAGGTGGTCCTGAACAAGGTGGGGAGGAGCAGGGAGGAGATGAGCGTGAAGGAGGTGGAAGACAGCCTGGGCCACAGGGTGGCGGCAACCATCCCGGTGGACCTGGAGATATACCGCGGCGTGGAGGAGCGCAAGCCGGTGATGCTCTCAAACCCCAGGTCGCCCGGTAGCTCTGCGATCCGCAAGCTGGCAAAGATGCTGGTCAGTGAGGTATAAAGATGGCCAGGATAATGGTGGTGGACGACGAGCCCGACATACTGGCGATGGTGGAGATGATACTGACCCGCAGGGGGCACGAGACGCTGCTCGCTGAAAACGGCGAGGAGGCGCTGAAGCTCCTCAGGCACCACAGGCCTGACCTGATACTGCTGGACCTCATGATGCCCCGCATGGACGGCACTGAATTCCTCAGGAGGCTCAGGGGTGACGAGAAGCTGAGGGACATCCCCGTAATAGTGGTGAGTGTGCGCTCCACAATAGAAAAGGAGAGCCGGGAGGCCATGGAGCTGGCCGACAACTACATAACAAAACCCATCGACATTCCCACGCTATACGCCGCAATAGAAGAAATGTTAGAGGAGAAAAAGGCAAAAACCTGACGATTTTACCGATTCATAAAATTTCATAAAAATTAACAAAAAGGTTTTTATACCTCCAGCATTTAACACCTTGTGGGTGACGCCTATGGAGGATGAGGTGCAGCGTGCAAAAGAGGTTTTAAAGAAGAATGAGGTAAGGCAGGTTCTGTGTCTTTTCAGCGATATCCGTGGAATTGTGCAGGCTTTCCATATTCCGGCAAAGATTTTCATCGAAGGGGACGCGCTGAAGGAAGGCATAGGCTTTGACGGCTCGAGCGTCAGGGGGTTCAAGGGAATCCAGGAGAGCGACATGGTCTGGATGCCGGACCCGAGCACCCTCAGGGTTCTTCCCTGGATCACTGACCCCGTGCAGAAGACGGCGATAATGTTCGGTGATGTTTACGAGGCCTTCGCCGCCAAGGATGGGGGCAAGATAGCCACCTGCGACCCCCGCGGGTATGCGGCGAGGAACGTCATAAAGGAAGCGGAGAAGATGGGCTTTACCGCCATCTTCGGCCCCGAGATAGAGTTCTTCGTGTTCGAGAGCATGGACCCCACCAGGCTGAGCTACGACCTCTGGGTGAGCCCCAACGGCGGCGCCGGCGACAGCTGGGGTCCTCCCCGGGTGATGCCCCAGAGCCCCGAGGTGGCGCCCGGGAACCAGATAATAAGACCCAAGGAGGGCTACTTCAGGGCGCCGCCTGAGGATACAACGGTGGAGTTCAGGAATGAGGCCGCCTACTACATGGACCTCCTGGGGCTGGATGTGGAGTACCACCACCACGAAGTGGCCACTGCAGGGCAGGTGGAGATAGACTTCAGGGCGAAGGAGCTCATACCCTGCGGCGACGCCTTCTACATCTACAAGCTGGTGGCCAAGAACATCGCCAAGAAGCACGGGCTGATCGCCACCTTCATGCCCAAGCCCCTCTACCTGGACAACGCCAGCGGCATGCACACCCACCAGAGCCTGTGGAAGGGCGAGCCCTTCAAGGGCGAGGCAGCCTTCGCAGATCCCGACGACGAGTACATGCTCAGCCAGACCGCCAGGTACTACATAGGCGGGCTGCTTGAGCACGCCAAGGCGATAACCGCCATCACCTGCCCGACGGTGAACAGCTACAAGCGCCTTGTGCCGGGATTCGAGGCGCCCATCTACATCTGCTGGTCGCCGCGCAACAGGAGTGCTCTGGTGCGCGTTCCCCAGTACTTCGCCTCGCCCAAGGCGGTGAGGGCAGAGTACAGGGGCGCCGACCCGAGCTGCAACCCCTACCTGGCCTTCTCTGTGATGCTCGCCGCTGGTCTGGACGGCATAAAGAAGAAGATAGACCCGGGCGATCCGCTCACCGCGGACGTCTACGAGCTCACACCCAGGGAGAAGGAGGAGTACGGCGTTGGCGAGCTTCCCACCACGCTGAGGGACGCCATAGGCCACCTCACCACCGACGAGGTGATACAGCGCGCCCTCGGGAGCCACATCTACGACGCCCTGGTGGACCTGAAGATCGACGAGTGGAACCAGTACTGCCTCTACATAACGCCCTGGGAAGTTATGAAGTATCTTGACTACTGAGGTGATGCAGATGGGAGTGCATAGGGTAACGAGCGAGGCGGCGCGTGCGTACGCCGCCAGGGAGCGCGTTCTGGGCGCTGGCATAACCCTCCTCGGCCTTGCCGCGGAGAAGGCGAAGGAGCTGGACAAGGCGACGCTGGAGAAGTGCGGCGACGTCGCCGCACAGCTTCTCCCCTACTCCCCCGGCTACGCCGGAAAGCTGATGCTGGTCTCCGCCAGGCTCTTCTGGGCGCTTGCGGGAGCCGAGGAGAAGGAGGCCAAGGTGGTAAGCCTGGAGGAGCTGGAGAAGGCGATAGAGGAGCTGAAGAAATCTGTTGAGTGATGCACAGACTCAGCCTGGACTACCTGGAGAGCTACGACGCGGGTGAGTTTCCCGAGGACATCTCGGCAAGGTACGGCGTCCCCAGGGAAGAGATAGTCAACCTGAACTCCAACGAGAACCCCTATCCCCTACCGAAAAGTGTGCTCCGCGCCATTGAGGAGGAGGCCCGCCTCGCCTCCAGGTATCCCAACCCAAGCTATGCGGAGCTCAAGCGGCGGCTGGGGGACTACACGGGCCTCGGCGCTGAGAACATAGCAGTTGCCAGCGGAGCGGGAGAGCTCCTCTCGCTCATCTGCACCCTTTTTCTGGAGCCCCTCGACAGGGTGGTCATACCCCTTCCAACCTACACCATGTACGCCTTCCTGGCGATGCTCCGCGACGCCAGCATCGCCTACGTTGAGCCTCCTGGCGAGGAACTCTACCCGCCCGTGGAGGAAATCGCAGGCGCCTCGAGGGATGCAAAGCTGGTGTTCCTGTGCTCCCCAAACAACCCGACCGGCAGGGCGCTTGAGGAGGACGAGGTCCTGGAGGTGGTCGAGGGCACCCGCGCCGCTGTGGTGGTGGACGAGGCGTACTACGAGTTCCGGGGGAGGAGCGTCGCCGGCGGGGTGGAGGAGTATGAGAACCTGATAGTGGTGCGCTCCTTTTCAAAGTTCTTCGGCTTGGCCGGGCTCAGGGTGGGATACGCGCTGGCAAATGCAAGAATCGCCTCCCTTCTGGAGAAGATACGCAACCCCTTCTGCATCTCCCGCATAGCCGAGAGGGCGGCGGTCGCGGCGCTTGGGGAGCTGGAGTACTACACCGGCGTGAGGGAGAAAATTCTGCGGGAGAGGGAGCGCCTGCTGGGGGAGCTCAGAAGAATCCCCGGCTTAAGACCCTACCCCTCGGAGGCAAACTTCCTGCTGGTGAAGCTTCTCGGGATAACCGCTGGGGAGCTGATGGAGGGGCTCTACCGCAGGGGGATAATCGTGAGGAACGTATCTGGTTTGCCCGGCCTGAGGGGCGACCACGTACGCATAACCGTGGGCACGCCGGAGGAGAACAGCAGGCTCATCTCGGCGCTGGAGGAGCTGCTGGGCTAGCCGGCAGATACCTTTTTATACCACCTCGCGGGTTAGGCATTAAACAGGTGGATGAGAATGCAGGAGGCCACAAAAGTTGGGGAGATAATGACGCGGGATGTGATTTCCGTCAAGCTCGACGCCAGCGTGGCGGAGATACTGGAAAAGATGGTGTCCCACAACATCTCGGGGGTTGTGGTTGTGGACAGCGGGGGCGACGTGGTAGGTGTTGTCTCCGCCCTTGACATATTCAAGCTCGCCGACGGCAACCCGGAGATGAGCTTCAACTACACCGCCGAGGACATAATGACGCCCTACACCATCTCCGTAACCCCTGACACCACCGTCGAGGAGGCAGCGCGGGCGATGCTCGAAAACGGCATCCACCGGCTGGTGGTTACAGCCTCGCCGACGCGGAAGAAGCCCCTGGGGATAGTGACCTCCACCGACGTGCTCCGCGTGCTTGGGGAGAGGGCTAAGGAGTTTCTGAAACAGAAGAAGAGCTGAGATGGCGGAGTACGGAGTTAAGATCAGGGACATGCCTCCCTCGGAGAGGCCCCGGGAGAGGCTAATTCACCACGGCGCCGGTGCTCTGTCAAATGCGGAGCTCCTCGCAATAATACTCAGGACGGGGACGAAGCAGGAGAGTGTGCTGGGCCTCGCCACCAGGATACTGAGCGAGTACTCCCTGAGGGAGCTGGCCGGAGCGGACGTCTCGGAGCTGAAGAAGATTCACGGAATCAGCGACGCAAAGGCGTGTCAGATAGCTGCCTGCTTTGAGCTCGCCCGCAGGGTGGCTGAGGAGAGGGGCGAGGAGAGGCCCGCAATCAGGAGCTCGGGAGACGCCTTCAGGCTGCTTTATCCCAGAATGGCGCAGCTCAGGGTGGAGGTCTTCGCGGGCATGTACCTGAACTCCAGGAACAGGCTCCTCCGCCTGAGGGACATCTCCCGGGGCGGGCTCGAGGCGAGTGTTGTTCAGCCCAGGGAGGTTTTCAGGATAGCCCTCCAGGAGTCCGCCACCAGGGTTATAGTGGCCCACAATCATCCCAGCGGCGACCCGGAGCCCAGCGAGCAGGACATAGCCATAACCAAAACGCTGAAGCGCGCCGGCGAGCTCCTGGGCATCGAGCTGCTGGACCACATAATAGTCGGCGACGGGCGCTACGTCAGCCTGCGCGACAGGGGGCACCTCTGAGAGTGGAGAAGCCCGGTTGACAAATAGAAGCTCCAGCTCTGGATTCTTTTATGTTTTGTAAAGGATAAAGGTTATTAGTGATTTCAACCATGATATTTAAAAAAATTTTAAGGTGAAGCAGGTGTTGAGAAAAAATTTAAAACGCGCCGCCGCGGATGCGGTGGAGTTGGCCTGAGTTGTGCGGGTGGATTGGTGTGGCTGCGAAGTTTTCCTGCCTCCGCCGCGGAAGGGGGCTGAGAGATGCTGGCTGAGCCCTCCCTGGCACTGGTGTTTCTTGCAGGGGTGCTTACCGTGGCGACGCCCTGCATAATACCCATACTTCCTCCCCTGCTCGCTGGGAGTGTGGGGAGCAGGCTCAGGCCTGTAGCAATTGTGCTGGGCATGTCAATAACCTTCACACTGATGGGAGGCCTCTTCTCCGCCCTGGGCATAGCGGCCAGCGCCGCCGGTGAGGTCATGAGGTACGTGGCCATCGGCTTCCTGATACTCTTCGGTGTGGTCATGGTGGACGACGGGCTCAACAGCGCATACACCCGGCTGTCCTCCGCCGTGGTTGGAAAGGTAAGCGGCTTTCTCCCGGGCGGCGGGGGTGAGAGCATTGGCAGCGCCTTCCTGCTGGGCCTTAGCCTGGGTATTGTGTGGATACCCTGCGTGGGACCTGTGCTGGGTGCGGTGCTCTCCTACGTGGCGATGGGCGGGGACGTGGTGAGGGGCTCCCTGATGCTCTTCGTGTACTCCCTGGGGCTGGGCGTGCCCATGCTGGCGGTGGCGTATGGCAGCAAGCGCTACGCCGTGGTTCAGGAGGAATTCGAGGCAGATAAGGCGCGCCGCCGGGTGGGTGATAATACTGACCGGCATAGGGATACTGCTGGGTGTGGACAGGTATCTGCAGGCAAAGCTGCTGCCCTACTTCCCGGCGCTGCTTTAGGAGGTGAGTGCTTTGGTAAAGAAGAAAAGGAAGCACAAAAGGGTGCAGAAGAAGAGCGGGCGCGCTGGCAGCCGCCGCGTTTATGCGCTGGCAGCGGTGGCGCTGCTGGTAGCCATGGGCCTCTTTGCGCTGAAGTACAGGTCCGGGGAGGAGGGCGGCACCCCGGGGGGCACACCTGAGCTGGTGATAACCCCCGAGGCGTATGACTTCGGAAGGGTGAGTGTGCGCGGCGGCGAGGTGAGCACCCTGTTCCTGATAGAGAACCTGGGTGATGGCGACCTGATAATTGACGACATGGACACCTCCTGCGCCTGCACCTCGGCCACGGTGGTGTACAACGGAGAGGAGGGCCCCAGGTTCAACATGCGGGAGCACGGCACCAACCCACAGTGGTGGAGCCAGAGGATACCTCCGGGCGAGAGGGCGTACCTCAAGGTGTACT
>JAADFX010000030.1 GCA_013152685.1 Methanobacteriota archaeon
ATCGCCAGAACCCTGGAGGACATAGAGAGCATTCTGCAGGTGGCAAAAATTGTGCCGAAGAAGATATACCTCTACGTGGCGCCTCGCTGGAAGTGGCGCATGCTGGAGAAGCTGAGTAAGCTCAAGCCGGAGTTCAAAAACGCCATGCAGGTGCTCATGCAGGACGAGGAGCTCAGGAAACACGGGAAGGAGGTTGCAAAGCTCCTGCCCTCGCTGGTTAAGGACCCGGCGAAGGTGGACTTCAGGGGCTACCTGGACGAGATGCGCGTGCTGGAGGAGGCGAGGCCCTTTTTAGAGCGCACCTTCAACGCGAGCGTTGTGGTGCAGAGCGCGGAGGAGCAGGGGATATACGACCCCGCGAAGAAGAGCGGCAAGGCGATGCCCCTGAAGCCGGCTATCTACGTGGAGGGATGAGCTTCTCCACCAGCCTGTCTGCAAGCCGCCTTATATCCACAGCCGCGGGCGACTCCGGGTGGGCGGAGACCACAGGGATGCCCTCCACCAGGGAGCTCCTGACCAGCGGGTCGTCCCTCACCGTGCCCAGCACCTCCTCCTCCAGGATCGCCTCCAGCTCCTCGGGAGGTATGTCGTACTCGCCTCCCGTCCTGTTGGCAACCACACCGAGAATGTGCCTGCCCTCCCTCCTGGCCAGAATCCTCACCTTGAGCGCCCCCGCCACCGAGGGGATGTCGGGGTTGAGCACCACCAGCACCTCCTCACTCGCCCTCACCGCCGCCTTGGTGTCCTCCTCCAGGCCGGGTGGCGAGTCCACCAGCACCAGGTCGCTGGACTGCTCCAGCATGGACGTGAGCTCTGAAAGGCGCTCGAGCTCCAGCTCCTTGAGAAGCGCATTCAGCTGCACACTCCCAAAGACGGCGCTCAGGGTGGGGGAGAGGCTCTTCACCACATCCCCGGCGGAGGCGTTGCCGGAGAGGTAGTCGTGGAGGGTTGGCTGGGTGTGCTCATAGCCGAAGAGCAGGCCCAGGGTGGGGCCCTCAATGTCGGCATCAACCAGCGATACCCTGTACCCCCGCTCGGAGAGCACCACCCCCAGGTTGGCGCATATAACGCTCTTGCCCACTCCTCCCTTGCCCGAGGCTATGCAGACGCGCACCATTGCCTAACCTCTCCTGGGCGGGTTCCTGAGAAGCCACTCGACGCTCCGCGCAAACCTCTTTGCGTCTATGGGCTTGGTGAAGTACCAGTCGGCGCCGCTGTCCTCGAGGGCGCGAACCTTGTCCTCGTCGTCGCTCTTGACGGTGAGCATCGCCACTGTTGTGGAGCTGGTCTCCCTGCTCTGCTTTATGATCTTGCAGAGCTGATAGCCGCTGAGTCCGGGCATCATTATGTCCAGGAGAACCAGGTCGGGCCGTTCCTCCTTCAGCTTCCTCAGCGCTTCTCTCCCGTCGCGGGCGGTTATCACCCTGTGTCCCCGCCTGCTCAAAATCCTCTCTATGAGGTTCAGAATGTCCTCCTCATCGTCCACAACCATTATGGTGGCCAAGGGCTATTCCCCGGGCTTAATTTTCTGCTCACCGCCATAAAATACTTTTTCTCATGTGCAGAGTTGATAGCGTGAAGGATGCCATCTGCGACCTGCGCTTCCTGCTGGAGCGCGGCTACAGGCGGAGCACCGCCGTGAAGGTGGTGGGAGACAGGTACAGGCTTACAAGGGAGGAGCGCAACCTGCTGCTGCGCTGCGTATACTCAAGAGCCCAGGCGGAGGCGCACAGGAGGAGGCTGCTAAGCGCCGAGAAGGTGAGGGGCGAGAGGCTACTGGTGGACGGCTACAATGTGCTCATCACCGTGGAGAGCTGGCTCCGGGGAAGGCGGGTAATCCTCTGCGACGACGGCGTGGTGCGCGACGTGAGCGGGGTTTACGGGAAGCACCGCTTCGAGAGGGGCATAACCGACGTGGCGATAGGCAGAATTCTAGAGGCGGTGGAGGCGCTGCGCCCCGCGAGCGTTGAGATGCTCTTCGACTCCCAGGTGAGCTTCAGCGGCAGGCTGTGCGCACGGATCAACAGCTCCGCCGGCGGTCTTCGGCTGCTGGCGAGGACCTCCCGCACCCCGGATGCGGAGCTGCTCGGGGACAGGGACGCGGTGGTGTGCACCAGCGACATGGCAGTGGTGGAGCGTGCGGAGCGCGTCTTCGACCTGGCGGGGTATGTTATCCCCCGGGAGGAGCTGGTGCACCTGCCGGATTGCGAAGATTTATATGAGCTCAGATTCTAATTAAGGTAGGGATGGCGATGGCAGAGGAGGTGAAGCTGACCCTCATCCGGGATGTGGAGGAGTCCCCGGTGATTATCGAGGGGCTACCCGGCGTAGGTCTGGTCGGGGGCATAGCCGCCAGCTTCATCATAGACCGCCTCAAGATGGAGCTGGCAGGCTACGTTGAGTCGCGCTACCTGCCGCCGGTGGCGCTGCTCAGGGAGGGGATTGCCCAGCACCCCTTCAGGATATACGCCAGGGACGGGGTGATGGTGCTCTACAGCGAGGTGCCAATTGCACCTGCGCTGGTGTTTGACCTGAGCAAGAGGATAGCCGAGTTCGCCTCCCGGGTGAAGGCGGAGCAGGTGATTACCCTGGCGGGGATACCCTCACCCATGAAGGAGCCCGCAGTTTACGGGGTCGCCACCTCCAGGGAGATGATCTCCCTCCTCAGGGAGAAGGAGGTAGAAATTCTCAAGGAGGGTGTGATAAGCGGCATGCCCGGACAGCTCCTACTGGACTGCGCCCACGCGGGACTGCCCGCCATGTGCCTCCTCGCCCAGACCCCCGGGATGAACCCCGACCCCAGGGGAGCGGCGGAGCTGATAAAGGTGCTCAACCGCCTGCACGGCTTCGACATAGACGTGGAGCCGCTCATCCAGGAGGCGGAGGCGATAGAGGCGAAGCTTGAGGAGCTGGCGAAGCAGACGCGGAAGCTTAAGCAGCAGGAGGTCCGCGAGCTTCCCATGTTCTACTGAGGTGGTGGCGATGAAGGTCTTCGGGCTGACCGGCATCTCCAAGCGCGTTATAGACGAGCTGGTGGAGCACGGGGTGAAGACGGTGGAGCTCAGGAGCTCGCAGAATGTGCTTGCGGCTTCCCGCGCAGAGGTGGGGGAGCTGGTGTTCCTCACGCCCCACAGCCTCGAGGACCTGGTGCCCGGGGCAGAGGGCGTGCTGGCGAGGATTATGGAGAAGCACCTGGGGTTCAGGCGCATAGGTGTGTTCTCCCAGGAAGAGCCCGAGGAGCGGGAGGTGCTCGTCGCCAGGCTGAAGCTCAGCCTGGTGAACATCTGCAGGGCATCAAAGTACGAGGCGAGCGGAGAGTTCAGGGAGGTGAAGTTCCACTTCAGCGTCTCAGCCTTTGAGTGCTGGTAGTCCAATAATTCTTTTCAACAGCACCCTGGGCTCTAATTTTAGGACTCGTAGCCTAGCCTGGACAGGGCGTCGGCCTTCTAAGCCGAAGATCGCGGGTTCGAATCCCGCCGAGTCCGCTGAACTGCGCGGGAGCCGGCTTTCCGGCTCCTACAGCAGCGCCGGGAAGTAGGGGAGGAGCAGCGCCATGAGCTTCCTGTCCAGGCCCAGGAGTATCGCAACGCCGGTGAGGATTATCACCCACCCGGCGGCTCGCCTTATGTGCTCCGAGTTCTTCCTGAACCACTCCAGCCGGGAGGCGTAGCGCCTGCTCCCGTAGGCGATGGCGAGCACCGCGGAGCCAAAGCCCAGGGAGTAGGCGAAGAGCAGCACAGAGCCCTTAACTATGCTGCCCTCCATCGCAACAAAGGAGAGGATGGAGCCAAGCACAGGGCCAACGCAGGGTATCCACACCACTCCCAGGCTCATGCCGAGGAGCAGCGCCCCGCCCAGCGACTCATCGCCTGCGGAGGAGAGGGTAAACCTCCGGGAGAGGGCAGAGGTGCCCCTCACGAAGAGGCTGTGGAGGCTGTCCTCCACCATGACTGCGCCGAAGAGGATTATGAAGCCAACAGCAATGTAGCGCAGCGCATCCCCCAGGGGGGTTGCCAGCAAACCCAGAGCCGAGAATGCTCCACCCATGAGGGTAAAGGTAAAGGACATGCCGAGCACTATTGCAAGGGGGCGCAGCCTGCTGCCGACGCTGCCCGCAAGCAGGGGAGGAAGCACCGGGAGGATGCAGGGCGTGGCGACAGACACGGCGCCCGCCAGGAAGGCGAGCACCAGGGAGGGCTCCGCCATGCCGCTCACCCGAGGAGCCCCTGGATTATGGTCTCCAGGTTCCTCGCCATGGCGACCACATCATCCCCCGTCGGGTGGGGGTTGACAACTATGTTGCCGTTGACTATGAGCGTGGGAGTCTCCTCCACGCCGTAGCTCACCGCCAGCCGGATGTTCTCCTGCGCCTCCGCCTGGGCTGCGCCGCCGCGCAGCTGCCTCTCAAACTCCTCGCCCAGGCCTATGCCCCGCGCCAGCTCCACCAGCACCTCAACATCGCCGATGTCCCTGCCCTCCTCGAACCTGGCCCTGAACATGGCGTCCGCCATCTCCCTGCCCCTGCCCATGCGCTCCGCTATTATGTAGGCCTCCACCGTCTTTATGGACTGCTCACCCCACACTATGGGCACGAGCTCCAGCTCCAGGGCATCGCCGTACTTCTGCTCCAGCTGGTGCTTTATGGTGTTGAAGCGGTAGCAGTTGTCGCAGTAGAAGCTCAGAAACTCCACTATCTTCACCTTCCCCGGCTCGGAGGCAGGAGGCAGGTCGAGCACCGGGTAAAGCCCCAGCACAAGCTTCTGCTCCTGGGGCGGGGGCTGGGGCGGTGCCTCCTGCTGCTCCTTCCCGCCGCCTGCCAGGATAAGCGCCCCGGCAAGAATGAGCACAAAGATGAGGACTCCTCTGCCACCCAGCCCCTTCTCACCCTTTTTCTGCCTCTTCTTCACCATGTCATCCCCCCTCCACGGTGAAGGAGGCTATTTCCTCAGCTGTGTGGCAGCCCTCCATGCACCTCTCCCGGGCGACCTCCTCCTCCTTCACCCCCACCTGCGTCTCCAGGTTGATTATCCTGCCTGTGACGGGGTCAACCTCCGCCCTGAGCATGTTGAGGCCTTCCTCGCTGCCGAACTTGCACCCGCACTCCCTCTCCACCAGCTCCACCTTCCAGGTGTAGTTGCCGGTGGAAATGTCGTAGTTGAGGTTTATGCGGGTTATCCGGCGGCTCTCATTCCGGAGGTACTCATCGATGAAGGCCCGCGCATCGGGGTCGCTCTCCACAATTGCCAGCGCCTCCTGGGCAGTTATGGGAAACTCCAGCCTCTCCTTCGCCGGAGACTCCTCCTTGGAGGTGCAGCCTGAAAAAAGCACAACCAGAATTATGCCGAGCGTCAGAGTCCTGAGCATAATACCACGCCATTAAAATTTTTTTGAATGCCTTTTTTACTTTTTCCCAAATTGTTCCCTATTGTACTGTCTCCAGCCTAACCTTAAAAACAAATTATCACAGGTAAGCGGAGACGCTTACCGCGATGCAAACTTTTTTATCTCCGAGGCTAGAGTTAGCCTCATGGAGCTGAAGGAGTTCCACGACGTGGTGAGCATCAGCGAGGCGCGGCGCCGCCTGGAGGAGCACCTGAAGTTGGAGCGCGAGGTGGAGGAGGTTCCGCTGGAGGAGGCCCTGGGCAGGGTCCTTGCCAGGGACATTGTGGCGCAGGTGGATGTGCCCCCCTTCGACAGGGCGAGCATGGACGGCTACGCGGTTATCGCAAAGGACACCTTCTACGCCGACGAGGAGTCGCCGGTGGAGCTGGAGCTACTGGGCTACATACGCGCCGGGGACAGCGCGGGCTACCAGATCTCCCGGGGCAAGTGCATAGGCATAGCCACCGGCGCGGCAATGCCGGGCGGGGCCAACGCCGTGGTGATGGTGGAGTACACGGAGCAGGTGGAGAGGCAGGGAAAGAAGTACGTGAGAATCTACAAACCCGTTGCCCCGGGGGAGAACGTGATGGCGGCGGGCAGCGACATAATGCGGGGCGAGGTGGTGCTCAGGAGGAACACCAGGCTCACCCCCCGCGAGGTTGGTGTGCTTGCCGCCCTCGGGATGCGCAGCGTGGAGGTCTTCCGCAGGCCAAGGGTTGCGATAATCTCCACCGGGGATGAGATCGTGGCGCCCGGGGAGGAGCTGAGCTTCGGCAGGATATACGACGTTAATGCCTATGCCCTCGCCCAGGCGGTGCGCGAGTGCGGCGGCGAGCCCAGCATCCTGGGCATAGTGGGGGACGACGCCGAGGAGCTGAGGGCGAAGCTGGAGGAGGCGCTCTCGGGCTACGACGTGGTCATCACCTCGGGGGGAACGAGCGCGGGCATGGGAGACCTGAGCTACCGCGTTATAGACCAGCTGGGCGAGCCCGGAATCCTGGTGCACGGCGTCGCAATAAAGCCGGGAAAGCCCACGATAATAGGCATTGCCCGGGGCAAGCCCATCTTCGGTCTGCCCGGGTATCCCACATCTGCAATGATTACCTTCGACGTTTTTGTAGCACCCCTCCTGCGAAGCCTCTCCGGCCTGGAGGCGCCGGAGCGAAAGCGCGTGAGAGCCAGGACGGCGATGAAGTTCTACTCCGCGGGAGGGCGCTACGAGTACAAGCTGGTCAACCTGGTGAGGGGGAGCGACGGAAGCTACACCGCCTACCCCGTGCTCACCGGCTCGGGGGCGATTACGACGCTCGCCGAGGCGGACGGCTACATAGAGATACCCGAGAATGTGGAGATGCTGGGCGAGGACGAGGAGCACGAGGTGGTGCTGCTCAGCGAGAGCATACGCGTGGCCGACCTCACAATTATAGGGAGCCACTGCATAGGCATAGACCTGCTCCTGAGCCTTATGAGCAGGGAGAGGCCGCTGAAGGCGAAGGTCATAAATGTGGGCTCCTCCGGCGGCCTTCGTGCGGTGCGCAGGGGCGAAAGCGACCTCTCGGGTACGCATCTGATAGACGAGGCCACGGGAGAGTACAACCTGCCCTTTATTTTCCGACTTGGTCTGGCGAAGAGGGCCTACCTGGTGAGGGGCTACGACAGGGAGCAGGGCTTCGTCGTCGCCAGGGGAAACCCGAAGGGAATCACTGGCATAGAGGACCTGCTGCGCCCTGAGGTGAGGTTCATAAACCGCAACCCCGGCTCTGGAACCAGGGTGCTCTTCGACCTGGAGCTGAAGAGGCTTGCGGAGGAGCGCGGGGTTAGCGTGCAGGAGCTCGCCAGGGAGATAAGGGGCTACGAGGTGGAGGCAAAGTCCCACTCGGCAATCGCCGCGGCTGTAGCGTACGGCAGGGCAGACGTTGGCCTGGCGATTCGCACCGTGGCGGAGCAGTACGAGCTGGACTTCCTCCCGCTGCGGGAGGAGAAGTACGACTTCGCAGTGCCCAAGGAGAAGTTCGACAAGGAAGAGGTGAGGAGGTTTATAGCCGCCCTCGCCTCAGAGGAGTTCAGGAAGGTGCTGGAGAAGACGCCCGGGCTTAAGCCGAACGAGGAGACGGGTAGGGTTATATACGAGCCCGGGTAACCTTTACACATGTACACGCACATCCTCATAGCCACCGACGGCTCCTTCCACGCGAAGCGCGCCGAGGACAGGGCGCTCGAGCTGGCGAAGGGCGGTGCTGGGGTTACCGGGCTGTACGTTATAGACAGGGCGCGCTACCAGTGGGCAGAGGAGCTGATGCAGGATATATACCGCAAAACACGCGCCGAGGGGGAGGCGGTGCTCTCAGCCTTCAGGGAGAAGGCACAGCGCCACGGGCTGGAGGTGGAGACGAAGCTCCGCGAGGGCACGCCCAGCGAGGAGATTATCAGGGAGGCAAGGGAGGGAGGCTACGACCTCATCGTGCTTGGTTCAAGGGGCACAACCCCGGAGGCTCTCGCCCTGGGAAGTGTGGTGCAGCGCGTGGTGAGGCGCGCGCCCTGCGATGTGCTGGTGGTGAGGGGCTAGCTGCAGCACAGAAGGATGCTGACAGCCCCGGGCGGATTCGAACCGCCGGCTCTGGCTCCAAAGGCCAGAATGTTTGACCGCTACACCACGGGGCTTTAAAACAACTCCGCACAACAACATGTGAAAAGGTTATAAAGATTGCGTTACAGCAACCTTTTCCATTGTAAATCTTGCCTCTAAG
>JAADFX010000031.1 GCA_013152685.1 Methanobacteriota archaeon
AGGCAGGTGTACGGGATAGGGGACAGGGTTACGGTGCACATCAACGCCACCAGAGAGGGTGTGCTGAACCTCACCGCCCCCGGCTATGCTCGGGTGCTCAACCTCTCGCCGGGGCTGCACAACCTGAGCTTTACCCTGCCGGAGCTGCTCTCCGGCACCTACAGCATAAACTACAGCTTTGGCAACTTCTCCTCAAGCTATCCCTTCGACGTCAGGGGGTACTTTGCGAGAATTCTGGAGCTCAGCCTGGACAGGAATGACTACAGCGCCGGGGACAACTTCACCCTCACGGCGATCATCGAGGCGAGCAGAGACTTCAACGCCACCGTAAACCTCTCCCTCTTCAGCCCCGAGCTCAGGCGAATAGCGAGGTACTCCTTCGGTTGGGAGTTCTCCGCCGGGGTAAACACGGTCACCTACACCGGGAGGCTGAAGACCTCCCACTCGGGAACCCACGTGCTGGTACCCACGGTGATAGTGGACCTGCCGGGACACTCGCCGGTGGTGCTTGTCTCGGGGGCGAAGTACTTTGAGGCTGCTGCGCACAACACGCCCGCAGGAAGCGGGGTGAGGGTGAAGGTGGGAAATGTCAGGGTGACCTTCTCAAGTGTTGCGCAGCCGGGGGAGACGAGGGTGGTGGTGAGGTCCGGCGGCACACCGCTTCCCTCCAGCTTCCGGCTCCTTGGGAGTTACTACGACATCACCACCACCGCTGGCTACTCGGGGAGTGTGGAGGTGTGTATCGCATACAATGAGAGCCAGGCTGGCGATGAGAACAACCTGAGGCTGCTCCACAATGAGAACGGCACCTGGGTGGATGTGACCACCTCCGTGGACACGGCCTCCAACACGGTCTGCGGCACGGTGAGGGGCTTCTCCGAGTTTGTGGTGGTTGAGCTCATGGGCGCACCCTACCAGCGGGGCGAATACTCCGCGGAGGCGGTGCTCCTTGCGAACAGCATAGACTTGGCGCTTGCCGGCGACTTCCTCAGCCACCTCCGCTGGAGGGGCATAAGGCTCTACGTTGTAAACGCCTCCAGCTTCGGGGGGTACTCGAGCAGGCAGTATGTGATAATCCTGGGCGGCCACCGCGCCTATGAGGGCGTCGGCGAGATCGTTGCCAGCTTACTCAGCGAGGAGGAGAAGCGGCAGGTTGAGGAAGGCGGTGTGTTCATAAAGAAGCGCTCTGCCTTCAGGGATGGGCAGGTGGTGTACATCTTCGCCGGCGGTGACAGGAACGCCACGGCGCAGACCTGGAGGGAAGCGTACGAAGAGGTGGCAAAGGAGATAGAGTACAACTGGGGGTACTAGCCGGGGTATTAGCCATTATTTCCGCTCTTGCTTGCTGGCTGCTCGCCGGCTCTTCTGCGACCTTCCCTTCCGGCTCCACCCCATCCTGGAAAAATTTTATATTTGCCAAAGCAAAAAGTTAGAAGGTTACCATACATAAAGCCCGGAGGACCGCGTCATCCACACCCCCCGGCAGGTGCGACAGGAAGAATCTGGACGGATGTGGATGGGAAGCATGAAGGTTTCACATGGTTTTTCCTCCCTGCGGGAGATACTCTCCGAGTGCTCCCTGGACAACAGGCTCTATGTGCTCAGCATACTCAGCGACACCCCCATGAGTGTCGCCAATGTGAGGCGCTCCCTGATAGAGGCGGGGAGGGAGAAGTCCTTCGCCACCGTCAAGCGCTACCTGGACTCCCTGAAGAAAATAGGCCTGGTGGAGGAGCTGGACGGCAGGTATCGCCTCACCAACAGTGGCTTCTACCTATCCTCCTGCTTCGAGGAGGTCAGGGAGAACATCAGCACAATAGACCGCTGGTCGGAGGTGCTCAGCGGGGTGAGCATCTCCTGCCTTCCTGCGGAGTTCATCCACGGCCTCAAGGTGCTGAAGAAGGCAAGATACATCGCCGACTCCTTCTCCCTGATAACTGAGCTCTTTGCGCAGATTCAGAGGGCTGAGAGGGAGGTGTTCCTGCTGGCGCACCGCCCATCCTACCCCCTCTTCGAGCTGATTGGAAAGAGGGTCATGGAGGGTGTGGTCTACAGGGGTGTGAGCAGCACTGAGTACACGCAGATGCGGCAGGAGTACGCCAGGGAGTTCATAAAGGCTCAGAGGCTGAGCGGGGGTGAGCTCAGGCGGTTCAGGGGCAGGTTCCTCATGCGGGAGCACCCCGGCGTGCGGCTGCATGCGGTGGTGGTGGACACGGCCATGGCTGGTATAAACTTCCCCTACAGGGACGGCAGGCCCAACATGGAAACCGCCTTCGTGAGCACCCACAGGGATTTCGTGATGTGGGTGAGGGGGATAATAGAGTACTTCTGGAAGCAGGGCAGGCCCATAGACTTCTGAGCCAGGCTGCATGAAAGAAAGTTTCACTGTGCAGAACTTTGTTTTGAGCCGCGAAACAATATTCCGCAGTATTGAACTAATTTAAGGAAAAAAATAAAAATCCCTGCCCTTCTTTTCAACACTTAAGGTTAAGTGCATGAGGTGGAATAATGGCAGGGATTGCGCACTCAGCTGCTAAAAGGCTGCTTTATTTCTTCTTTCTCGTCACCATGCTCCTACCCGCGGTGCACGGCGTCACCAGCGTGGGCTCCTGCACCGTGATCAGCTCCCCCGGCTACTATGTGCTCAACACCAGCATATTAAACAGCACCGTCTCTGGAGCCTGCATAAACATCACCTCCAGCGACGTGGTCTTCGACGGCGCCGGCTACACCATCGACGGCGTGGACTACAACTCCACAACCTACACTTATTCAACAGGGATAATGGTCTACAACCGGACGAAGACCCTGAGCAATGTCACCGTCAAAAATGTCACCGTTACCGACTGGTACTGGGGCGTTTTCTACACCGGGGTTGAGAACGGGAGCATCTCTCATGTTAACGCCAGCTCCAACGTCTTTTCAGCCATTCAGGCTGGCTCCAGCAGCGGAATTACAATAGCCAACAACACCGTCACCGCCAATTCCTACGGCATACGCCTCTTCCTGGCGTATACTGGAGGAAATGTGATAGCCGACAACATGCTGAAAGACAATAGCATTGGCATTGAATTAACGACAGGCGTTGGAAACAGCGTAATAAGAAACAATACCATATTGAACTCCTCCAACAGCGGAATCATGATTAGTTTTACTTATGGTAGCTTCACCAACAACAAAATCGTTGGCAATCGGATACTGAACTCCTCCAACAGCGGAATTTACATTGGTGGTTACTCAACTGGGAAAGTCTTCAGCAACAACGTCATCAGGGGCAACAGGATAGAGGGCAATGGTTTTGCGGGCATCAATTTCGCCCGCGGTGTGGGCAGCGACAACGCCGTCTACAACAACCTTCTCAACAACACCTACAACATCAAATTTTACACCACCAACATATCCACCACCTGGAACACCAGCATCAAGCTCGGGGAGAACATAATCGGGGGGCCCTTCATCGCCGGCAACTACTGGGCGCTGCCCAACGGCTCTGGGACCTGCACCGACACTGACAACGACGGCATCTGCGACTCTCCCTACACCATAAACGGCAGCAACGTTGACCACACCCCCCTCACCAGTATAATCATCACCCAGGTTAGCGCCTGCACCGTAATCAGCTCCCCCGGCTACTACAAACTCACCGCCGACATAACCAACAGCGCAAACACGGGCTGTGTAAACATCACCTCCAGCGACGTGGTCTTCGACGGCGCCGGCTACACCATCGACGGCGTGGACGGCTTCGGCACCTACGGTGTTTATGTTTACAACTCCACCCGCGTTCTGGGCAGCGTGAAGGTCATAAACCTGAAGCTGAACGACTGGCACTACGGAATATACTTCCGCTCCGTGGAGAACAGCAGCGCAGAGGGCAACACCCTCACCTCCAACACCTGGGCGGGGATTCAGGTTGAAAGCTCCAGCCGCAACCTGATACGCGGGAACAACGCCAGCTACAACGCCGGCTTCGGCATATCCCTCTCCAACTCCGACGGCAACACCGTTGAGGATAACATCCTCAGCGGCAACTCTGCCACGGGGATAAGCGTCTCGGGCACCGGCAGCGTCAACAACGTGATAAGGGGCAACACCGTCGAGCGCAGCGGCGACGAAGGCATCTCCCTGACGGACGCCATAGGCTGCGTCATAAACAACAACACAGTCACCGACAGCACCAACGACGGCATCTCTCTAATCCGCTCCCACTCAGCCCAGGTTATAAACAACATTGTCATCAACACCACGAACTGGGACGGAATTTCTGTTGACGCCTCGGATGATGTGAGTACTGCCGGCAACACCGTGAGGGGCGCCAGCCGCTACGCCCTGCTCGCCTTCAAATCCAACAACACCCGCATTGAGAACAACACCCTCTCCGGCAACCCCACGGGGCTGTCCCTCGACAGCCTCAGCCACGCCAGGGTGTACAACAACACCATCTCCGGCACCACCGCCGACTACGGGATATGGATGGGCAACTCCAACCTCAGCTCCCTGCTCAACAACACCGTGGAGGAGAGCAACATCAGCGGCATCCACCTGCTCAACGTCAACACCTCCACGCTCGAGGGCAACACCGTCAGGACCTCCCTGTGGGGCAGCGGAATCGTCCTGAAGAACTCCTCCAGCAACTACCTCAGGTACAACACCCTCTTCAACAGCAGCATCAGCGGCATTCTACTCAACACCAGCAGCGGCAATACCCTCACCGGGAACAACCTCACCTCCAACGGCAACGGCATAATAGTGGAGGACTCCAGCAGCAACACCCTCTACAGGAACCTCCTCAGCGCCAACTCCAACTACGGAATATACCTGGACGCCTCCAACCTCACCAACGTGAGCGCCAACACCCTGAGCGGCAACCTGTGGGGCATAGGGCTGGACAGAACCCGGGACAACATCCTGGCTGGCAACACCGTTGAGGGAAGCAGGAAGTACGGAATAGAGATGGCACGCTCCACCAACACCACCCTCTCCGGCAACACCGTCACCGGCAGCTACCAGCACGGAGTTGTGCTGGGCGCCTCGAACCAGAACCAGCTCTACGGAAACACCGTCCGCAACAACAACTACAGCGGCGTCTACATCTACGACTCCAACCTGAACTCCATAAAGAGGAACACCATTATCGCCAACAACCGCAGCGGCATCCACCTGCAGAACTCCAACTCGACCGTGGTTGAGGACAACCTCGCCGGCTCCAACAGGCGCCACGGCATCCTCCTGGACAGCTCCAGCAGCAACGTGATCGCAAACCTCACCGCCACCGGCAACACCGACACTGGAATCTACCTCAACTCCTCCAGCGGCAACAACATAACCAGAAGCAGGATAGCCTCCAACTACGCTGGAGTGCAGCTCAGGGCTTCCAGCGGCAACCTTCTCGCCAACTCCACCCTCGAGGGCAACTCAGGCTACGGCGTCCTGTTCCCCTCCGGCGGCGGCAACAACCAGCTGGTCAACCTCTCAATTGCAGGCTCCGCCACTGGAGTGCGGATTGAGAGCTCCGCCGGGAACACACTGAGGCTGGTCACCTTTTCCAGGAACGGGATGGACTTCAGCGTGTCGGGTGCGCCCTCCACGGGCATTTCCGACACCACCTTCGGCGGGGCGAAGGTGAGCCTCCTCTTCAGCGGAGACATAAATGTAAACTCCTCGGCGCTGCCGGCTCTGGAGCCGGCCGGCTACAGGAGCATCGGCAGGTACCTCAACATCACCAACGCCAGCGGCGCCTGGGTGTATGTGAACTTCAGCTACACCTCCTCTGACCTAAGCAGCGCCGGGGTGAATGAGAGCACCCTCCGCGTGTGGCGCTACAACGGCACCTGGTCACAGGTCGCCGGAACCAATGCCCTCAACCTCTCGGGCAGGTACGTCTATGCCAACCTCACCTCCTTCAGCGTATTTGCGCCCCTGGGTGTGGACATAACCCCGCCCAGGATAAGCAACATCACGGTATCCTCTGTCACTCAGACCAGCGCCGTGATAAGCTGGCAGACGGACGAGCCCGCCACCAGCCTGGTGCTCTACGGCACCTCTCCCGGGAGCTACACCCACAACACGAGCAACGCCACACCCGTGACGTCCCACACCCTGAGGCTCACCGGTCTCAACCCGGGCACCAGGTACTACTTCGTGGTTAACAGCACCGACAGGGCGGGTCACTCCAACGCCAGCGCTGAGATGAGCTTCACCACGGCAACTCTCCCACCCGCCACCGGAGGAGGTGGGGGCGGAGGCGCTGCCAGGAACAGCGTTGAGATACCCCGGATAAAGGCAGGCGGGAGCTATGTTGCCGTGTTTAACAGCAGGTACGTTCCCGACATAGCCAGGATTGAGGTATTCGCCGCCAGGGACCAGCACTACACCAGCCTCAGGGTGAGCACCTACACCAGGAAGCCCGACTGGGTAATCTTCGGCCCCGTGCCCGGAAAGCCCTACAGGTACTTCCTCATAAAGTACAGCAAGCCCAACACCTACCTCTCCAAGGTCAGGATCACCTTCAGGGTTGAGGAGGACTGGCTGAAGAAGAACGACATAAACCCGGCGACGGTGACCATGTACCGCCTCAACGACACAAAGCAGTGGGAGAAGCTGCCAACCAGGCCGGAGAGGGCTGAGAACGGCACCTTCTACTACGTCGCCGAGGCTCCAGGCCTGAGCTGGTTCACCATTGCCGGTGAGGAGGGCTCCGGCTTCAGGGACATATTCACCCTGGACGAAGCCCCCGCGGACGCCGTGGAGGAGGCGCCTCCAGCTCCCGCGCCGGAGGTGAAGCAGGAGACCTCCCCCGCTCCCGCACCTCTGCCACAGGAGCCAGTGCAGGAGGCGGAGCCTGAGAAGGAGCCCACGCCGCCAGAGGTACCCCAGGCAGCTCCCGGAGCTCAGGAGCAGGCACCAAAGGAGAAGCGGGGTATCTGCGGCCCCACAGCGGTGGCGGTTGTGGCTCTGCTGCCGCTCCTGCTGAGAAGGCTGAGAAATTAAGCCTTACCTATTTTTTTATTTTAATACATTTTAAAGCCAGTAAATGGGCATGAGAACATCTACAGGATTAGACTTGGTAAATACAGAGCGATATTGAGTATAAATTTTGGCAGAAAAGAAGTTTTCATTGTAAACATCCAAAAAAGGAGCGGCGCCTACAAAAAGATTTGATGGTTAGCCGAGCTCCACCACCTTCGCCTTTGCGACCATCTCCTCCGCGAGCTTCTCTACGTCTAAGCCTGCCTCCGCCCGCTTCGCCCTCTCCACGCTCGCTTTAGTTACGGGCTTGGGGGGCGGACCCAGGCAGCAGTTCGCGGGCTGAATGGAAATCTCGTAGGTGCCTATCCTCTTCGCCAGCTGGATTATCTCCTCCTTGTCCATCCCGATGAGGGGGCGCAGCACCGGCATGCTCACCACCTCCGTAATGGTGGCGAGGTTCGCCAGCGTCTGCGACGCCACTTGTCCAAGACTCTCCCCCGTGACGAGGGCGAGGGCTCCCTCGCGCCTCGCTATTTTGCCCGCGACGCGGAACATCATGCGCTTGCACAGCACGCAGCCCATGCGGTAGTCCTCCACCTTTAAAAGCTGTATAAGCACATCGCCGTAGGGCACAATGTAGCTCTTTATCGGCTCTCCCGCCCAGCCTGAGAGCGCCCTGATCGCAGCCTCCGCCCGCCTGGGGGTGCGCTCGTCCACGAGGGGCGTGGGGTCCATGAAGAGCGCCACCACCTCGGCGCCGCGGCGCATCATCAGCCAAGCTGCGACAGGGGAGTCTATTCCGCCGCTCACCAGGGCGAGCACCTTCCCCTGCGTTGCATAGGGCAGGCCGCCCACGCCCGGGATTATCTCGTCGTAGAGGTAGGCTCTGTCGTTGCGGATCTCGATGAAAATCTCCTTCTGCGGTGCCTTGAGGTCCACCTTTGCCCCCGTGGCTTCTACTACCCTCGCTCCCAGCTCACGCGCAACGTCTATGCTCCTGTAGCTGTGCTTGCCATGCCTGCGCACCCGGAGCGCAAAGGTGGTGCCGCTCTCAACTCTCTGAGTGGCGTACTCCAGCCCCGCCTTTATGAGCTCCTCATACTCCGCGCTCGCCACCTCAGCCAGGGAGGTGGAGGCCACGCCGAAGACCCTCGCTGCCCTCTCGGCATCTTCCCTGGAATCCGAGTGGACGAAGATGCGTCCCCACTCTCTGGTCACCTTCACCCCGCCCAGGGCGCGCCTGAGGTGGGCTATGAGGGCGCGCTCCATCTCCCTGCGCACAGGCTTTGACTTCAGGCCAATCTCGCTGTACCTGACAATTATCATGCGCGCACTCACCGGCTGGTGGCAAGCGCCACCTGGCGCTTGTAGCTCTTCAAGCAGATGGGGCAGCAGAAGTAGCGCTCCACATTCCTGAACTTGTAGACGTGGGGCTTGGAGATTGCACTTCCGCAGTACTCGCAGGTTAGCTCGGCCCTAATCATCTCCACAGGCGGCTCTGCCTCCTTAAGCGTCTCCGTCACCACCTCACAGCTCAGGGAAGAAGCGGCGCCGCGGAGGGCGTTCACCAGCCTCCCCACGTCCTCTATGTCCTTAACCAGCGCCTTCGCCAGGAGGTTCTTCTCCCCCGTCAGGGAGTAGACCTCCACCACCTCGTCCATGCTCCTGAGCATCTCCACCGCCTCTTCGCCCGCCTTCATCCTCAGAAATACCACCACCGGCTTCTCCAGGGCTTCTCTGCTTATCTCCACGGTGAACCTGCTTATCACCCCGCTCTCCTTCAGCTTGTCTATCCTCGCCTTGACCGTGGGCCGGCTCAGCCTGAGAAGCTTTGCGATCTCCGCCACGGGCATTCGGGCATCTTCCTGCAGCAGCCGGAGAATTTTGACATCTGTGGCATCCAGTTTTATGGTCATAGCAATTACCGAAATAAAGGTCACATGAAAAATTAATTTTACATAGTGATAACAAAAAAGTATATCAGCCTTGCCATTGATTGTTATGCGGTGATAAAAATGGCAATAGACCCCGTGTGCAACATGGAAGTTGACGAGGCCACCGCCAAGTGGAAGGCGGAGTACAAGGGCAAGACCTACTACTTCTGCGCCCCAGGATGCAAGACCGCCTTCGAGGCTGACCCCGAGAAGTACCTCAGCGGTGGTGGCGGACACCACCACTGATTTTTTTATTTTTTAACCCCTCTTCGGAGTTTTCGGCAGGTTTATATAGGCGCTCCCCGCCAGTAGTTTCAGCCATCTGTCAGGAGCGCCCAGAGTGAGAAGAAGTGTGAAGCCGAAAATTTTCCTCTTCGCCGTCATCGCCCTGCTTCTTCTGCTTGCCGGCTGCACCGGCGAGGAGGCAGGCGATGGGGTGAAGGAGCAGCACGCGCTCCAGCGGGCGCCTCAGGGGGACATCACCTTTGCCCTGGAGGTGGACCTGGAGCTGCTGGTGGAGGAGGGAGGCATAAACAGGAGCTGGTTCGACGGCGCCACGAGCAGGGGTGTGGGTGCAATAAGCTTTGAGGTGCTCTCCCGCGAGGGCACCGCCGTATACGACAGCCCGGCGATAAGGGAGGCCGGCTTCGCTCTCGACCCGGAGCTGGGCAACGCCCTTCCGGCGCTGCTCGGGGAGGCTGCGGAGAGGAACATTAAGGTTGTGGTGATGCTCGAGACCGTGGGGCATGTGGTGGGTGACATGAAGTCCTACTCCGGGGATATACGCGCCTCCCGGATGACTCCGGAGTGGGTTTCCACGCTAATAGCCGAGCTGGCCGCCGAGGCGAGGAGGCAGGGGGCGGAGCTCGCCTTCGACGAGGAGGCGCTGGACGAGGAGTACATCACCGCCATAAGGGAGGCCACGCGCCGCGAGGGCGTTGAGTACGCCCACTTCTTTGAGGACCTGAAGTGCAGGGCTGACCTCTTTATCTCCGAGGACTACGCCTACTACCCCTACAGCGCCTCCGGCGAGGACCTGGAGTACATGAGGAAGATTTTCAGGGACGGAAGCTACTACGGCAAGCTGGGCTTCCTCAACATAATGTTCGGCTCTGCCAGAGCGTGCAACAAGCCAAGTGGCGTCGCCACCGCCGGCGGCTGGGGTCTGGGAGCGAGGACCCACCAGAACATAGCCCTAATGCGGGCTGTGCAGTTCTCGCCGGAGTTCTACATGTTCACAGTGGGCGAGGACGACACCGGAAGGGCGCTGCCGGGAGAGGAGGAGTACGTGGAGGGCTACAACTTCAGCTCTGAGCTTCTCCTCCTGATAGAGGAGTTCGGAAGGAAGGGCTCGGATAAGCCCAAGCCCCTGGCGAATCTGATTCTTGACAAGCCTCCGCGCGAGTCGGAGCTGTACGGCTACTACACCGACGCCCTCCTCTCCTCGGCGGATGCGATTACCAACGCGATTCTTGCAGCTGGCTACGAGCTGCTGGTGACCGCTGAGCCCCTTGCCGGGGCGGAGCTCTACTACGTCTTCACCCCCGGCGAGGTCTTTGGAGAGGGCGGGGACATCTCCGGGGAGCTTGCCTCCCTGGCGGAGGGGGATAAGCCAGTGTTCTACCAGGTGGTGGGAGGAATTCCGCAGGATGAAAACTGGGCATTTGTTATGGAGAGGGCTGGCATGCCCGGTGCAGAGCCCATCTTCAACGACGACGCTCGCAGGAGCTTTGAGCCGATTCCGGAGGAGGTGACCCACACCTTCCCGGCGGGAGAGTACAGGGTGAAGTATGCGGGCTACTCCTTTGAGGTGTTCGAGGCGGAGCAGCTGGGGAGGTTCACCCTGGGGCACCACCTGAACCACCTCCCCCCTGAGGAGGTTGAGGGGGAGGTGCTCCTCGCAGGCACCATCTCAAAGGACGGCGGTAGAACCGCCTTAATAGTCAGGCGGGGGAACGTTTTCTTTGTAAACGGCGGTTACCTGCACCTGGAGGCTTCCTCCCTGCTTGCCAACATCATGGCAGAGCTCCGCGGAAAGCCTCCTGCGTACAACGCCCCCTCCTATGGCTACTTCACCAACGGCGAGAGCAGGGCGGTGTTCTTCGCACCCTACGCGGTTGAGGTTGACCTCAACGTCTACGGCGGGAGCAGGGTTACGGAGTTCGACGAGGCCGGGAGGAGGGTTGAGCCGGGGGTGAGGCTCGAGGAGGGCAGGCTCAGGGGCAGGGTGGGGAGGTTCCACCTGGTCGTGGTGGATTAGAGCAGCTCCCTCACAGCCGCCTCAAGCTCCTCCTCCGAGGGCACGAGCTCCAGCCGCTTAAGCTCCCTGCTGTCCCTGAGGAAAACGAAGGTGGGCACGCTGTCTATGCCCAGCTTCTCGGCGAGGGCGGTGCCTTTTTCCACGTTGATGCGCAGGAAGCTCACCTCTCCTGAGAAGGCTTTAGCCACGCGCTCCGCGCGGGGCTCAACCTTCCTGCAGGGCGGGCAGCTTGGGGAGGAGAACCACAGCACCACCCTGCCGGAGCGCATTCTAACCTCTGCCTCTTCATCGCTCACGAAGCTGAAGCTCATGCGCTCTGCC
>JAADFX010000032.1 GCA_013152685.1 Methanobacteriota archaeon
TGATTTTGCATCTTATGAGATTGAGAAGATGGTTAATTACTATAAAGTTTCTGAGTATTTGTATAAAGAACTTGAGAAGCAATTTAAAACCCTGCCTGCCAGTAATGAGGGGTTAAAACAGCTAATAGATAAAATATTTGATGATGCGCCAGACAAAGAGAAATTCTGCCAAAACTTTCATCTCTTCAAACCTTCATAGCCACCTTTTTAGGCTCTGGGATTTCCCTGCCCTCTTTTCTGGCAGCTTCCAGCCACAGCTCTATGGCGGTTTTAATTTCCTTCAAGGCTTCCTCAGGGGTTTCTCCGAAGGCTGAGCATCCGGGGAGCTCGGGAGCAATAGCAATAAACCCCTCATCCTCTTCGCTGTAGAAGATTTCTATCTTATATTTCTGCCACATATTCCTCTTCCTCAAGCAGGTTGTATCTCTCCACGAGCTTTAAGAACTGCTTTACCTGATATACTTTAGCCCTACATTTAACGTGCTGAATTGTTAGAATTTCCCTTATCCCCTTCCTGGTAAAAACTCTATGGGAGCCTCTACCGCCTCTGTATTTGAAGCCAAAAATCTCTAATGCCTTACAGAAGTCTTCAAACCTGACATTTTTCGGGTTTTCCTTCAGCTTTCTGTATATCTTCTCTCTCTTTGCTTTCAATTTATTTACACCGTCTTTATTTCTGTCAGCCTTTCCTTCTTTAATCTTTCTCCCTAACAGCCTCTACTATTGTCTTTACCGCTTTTATATCTTCGAGCAGCCTGCGCACCTCATTGAGCACCTTCATCTGCTCTTCCAGCCTTGCGATCCTTTTCTCCAGGCTGTCCTCCTCCACCATGAAGCTCTCGCCCAAGGGCATGCCACACTCGCAAAAGGTAACTCCAGGCGAGTTTTCTTTTCTACACCTCGGGCATACTACCGGATGGAGCCTGGGTTTATCGCTTTCCTCACTTTCCTTCCTGCCGTAGGCAGATAGTAACGCGGCGTCCACATCCCTGCCCGATAAATGCACGTAGACCGCTGCCATCTCGCTGCTCTGAGTCCAGCCAAAGAATTCCTTCATCTGAGCCTCTGTTAGGATTTTTGCCAAGTGTGTTGCTCTAGCGTGCCTGAGAGCATGAGGAGTAATCCGCTTTTTTATTCTTGCCTTTGCTGCCAGCTCCTTCAAAATCCTGCATACAATAGCTCAGAGGTCTGTTTATCCACCGCGGGTTATTGTGGCTTGGAATCCTTGTCCAGATGTAGCTTTCTGGGTCTGTTTTGGTCGGGTGCTGGTCTAACCACTCTCTGAGCGCTGGAGCGGCTCCTATGATTCGCACTCTCCTGGCGCCTGTTTTTCCCTCTAGTCGGATAACTGCTCCATGTTCATCAAACTTAGCTCTCTGAAGGGCTTCTTTAGGTGCTTGTAAGCGCTTCGCAGGTAGGAGAGGTATTTAAGCATTCTGGTGGGTGTGTAGCCCCTAGCCTGCAGCTCCCGGATAAATTTGGTAATGTCCTCTCTATCCTTGGGGTGAAGTCTTTCAACATACTTGACCTTCCACCTGTTAAAAATAGTTTTTGTGTTGTAGATGTCTGCCTTACCCACCATGTATACCTCCTTTTCTCCTCAGCTCTTAAAAGTGAAGGCTTAAGTGGTGGGTAAGGCAAGCCTCGGGCGGGGTTTGAACCCGCGACCTTGTGCTTACCAAGCACACGCTCTACCAGGCTGAGCTACCGAGGCTTCGATGATGAATTAACAAATTGGACTACATAAAAGGTTGTTGAAAGCTGATGAAGAAGGAGGTCGCCCAGGAGATGGCTGGCAGAGCCTGGGACTCTGGCACTGGGTCAGCCTGCCAGAAGATGGGACTCCTGGGCGTGTGTTATTACAGCAATAATAACTTATAAACTTTTCCCCAAATCATATGATTATTCATAAAAATGCACAACTGATAATTAATCACCCACCCCAATAAAACACTAATATAAAAGTCTCAGTTTATTCTCACCTCTCTCCCATCCTTATTGCGGTGTAGGGCTCCTCCCGGGAGGTTCCGAGGGCCGGGAAGGATGCGCCCAGAACCGCCATCAGCAGGGCTGAAGCCAGGGCTGCGCCAGCGGCAGCCGCCAGGGTTGAGGCATCCGGCCACATGAAGGGTATCAGCAGCTTTTCGAAGGACTTGGTGACCTGCTCCCTGAAGCTCAAAAATATCCCTAGTCCTGCCAGGAGCCCCGCAAACGCCCCTATCGTCCCGATAAATCCCGCCTCGTACAGCATCAGGACAGCCACGTCCCTCCTTCTCGCCCCCACGGCTCTGAGCAGTCCGAACTCCCGGCGGCGCTCCCCCGCGATGGTCGCAAAGGTTGCCGAGATCATCAGCAGGTTTGCTATCCACAGAACCCCCGAGATTACAATCAGGTAGGAAAACAGCCCCACCGCCTGTGCCTTCGCCTTCGCTGCCATGGAGCTGCTCATAACCACACTCACACCTGGCACCCGGCTCTCTATCCTCTCCGCCACCTCCTCCGGGCTGTCGCCGGCGCGCACCAGAACTGCGGAAATTTTACCCAGCTTCAGGGTCAGATTTGCAACCCTGGGGTTCTGCTGGCTCTCCTCCGCCAGGGAGTAGGCCAGCTCCATGGGTATGAATATGGAGGAGTCGAAGTAGCGCAGTCCCGTCTTGTGGAGCCTGGCGTACACCGTGTACCAGTGCCCGTAGAGGTACATGGAGAAGTTCTCATACACGGGTATCCCGCCGCCGGTTATCACGTATTCCTCCGGCACCCGGGGGAGTTTTGACTCTATCCAGGGGGTTACTGTGAAGTCGGAGTCCGGGTCGAAGGCGATGAACAGGGTCTCCATTATTTCGCAGCACACCAGGTAGGAGGAGGTCTGCAGGAATATCTGGGGCGACGCCTCCTCGACGCCGGGGACCTCCCTGACCTCCCGCAGCACACTGGAGTCCATGTAGAAGGTGGAGGGCTCGCCTCCGAGGAGCACCTCTCCCGCCTTCCTCTCATATCCCGCCGGCACCACCACCAGGTCTGCACCCAGCCGGTCTATGGCGCTCTGGAGGCCCTCCTCAACGCTCCTCAGGATAATAAAGCTGGAGAAGAGGGAGGTGGTCGCTATTGCTATCGCGAGAATCAGTGTGAAGGTTCTGAAGGGTCTGCGCTTCAGGTTTCTGAGAGCCAGCCCCGCTATACTCGGCCTACCCATGGTCTTCTCTCGCAATTATGCACCCATTCTCCATTACCAGAGTCACATCCGTCTGCCTGGCGAGCTCCGGGTTGTGGGTCACCATCAGGAAGGTCTTGCCCATCTCCCTGTTTATCCTGAGGAAGAGCTCCATAACCTCCTCCTCGGTCTTCCTGTCCAGGTCTCCTGTGGGCTCGTCGGCCAGAATTATGTCGGGGTCGTTTATCAGCGCCCTGGCTATGGCCACCCTGCGCTGCTCACCACCGGAGAGCTGCGACGGCGAGCTGTGGGTTCTGTGGGATAGCCCCACCATCTCCAGGAGTTCCAGCGCGCGCCTTTCAATGTCCCCGGGGCTCCTTCTGCTGAAGGCTACCGGCAGCATCACATTCTCGACGGCGGTGAGGGTGGGTATGAGGCTCGAGAACTGGAACATGAAGCCTATCTTTGTGTTCCTGAGCTCCGAGAGCTCGTCATCCTCCAGCTCCCAGATGTCCACCCCGTCGATGTAAACCCTGCCGTGGGTGGGACGCGTTAGCCCGCCCAGCATTGACAGAAGGGTGGTCTTCCCGCTTCCCGAGTGTCCCACGATGCTCACAAATTTGCCCCGCTCGATCTCCAGGTCGACCCCTTTTACCGCCTCAATCACCTGCTCACCTATCCTGTAGGTCTTGCACAGGTGCTCAGCTCTTATAATCATTCACTCACCCATCCTTATTGCGTTGTACGGGTCCATTCGGGCGGAGGTGTAGGCAGGATAGAGGGCTCCCAGCACGCCCATCGCCAGGGCTGAGAGCAGTGTCAGGAGGGAGATGGCGGCCACCTGCAGCGGCGTCGGCCAGATGTAGGGTATCTTCAGCGCTGAGAAGGAGCTGGTTACAATCCCCTTGTACGCGTAGAAGAGGGCGCCCCCGGTGGCTATTCCCAGCACACCTCCGAGGGCGGTGAGGAAGGCCGCCTCTGCCAGGATAAGCGTGAACACGTGCCTCCTGTTTGCGCCCACCGCCCTGAGTATGCCCAGCTCCTTGCGCCGCTCGCCCACGATGGTGGTGAATATTGCCCCCACCATCAGGGTGTTGGCAATCCACAGCACCGCCACCAGTATCGTAAGGCTGCCGAAGAGGGTTGCCATCTGGGCGCGGACGGTGTGGAGCACCTTCGGCATGGGGATGGCGATTATCCCGGGCACCCTCCCCTCTATCCTCACCTCCAGCACATCCGGGGATACACCCTCCTCCGCCTTCACCAGTACCACCGATATCTGCCCCCTCTCAATCTCCAGGGGTGCAACCTCGCCCCTCTCCCTGCTCTCCTCTGCTATGCTGTACAGCGTCTCTATGGGAACGAAGAGCGAGCGGTCGAAGTAGTTTATACCGCTGTGCCTGAGCTTTCCCCACACGGTGAGCTCATGCCCGTGCACATAGGTCTTGAATCCCGGCAGGGCTGCCAGGGAGTAGCCGAGAATCGCGTCGTTCTCCCCCAGTGGGCGGTCCAGGGACTCGCCCACCCACTTCATAACAGTAAAGTCTGTGGTCGGGTCGAAGCCTATTAGGAAGCTCTTCTGAAATCCGCAGCAGGGGAAGGCGGCGGTCTCGGCGAAAACCTGCACGGAGGTCTGCGCCACTCCCGGAACCTTCCTGATCTCCTCCTCGACGCTCCTGGACATGTAGAACTTGTTGGGCTCCCCGGCGAGGAGGGATGCGCGCGCCTGGGCCTCGTAGCCCACGGGCACCACCATCACGTCCGCTCCCAGCATGCTGGTGCTTATCTCTGCACCCCTCCCCACGCTCTCCATCATCAGAACACTGGCGAAGAGGGCGCCGGAGGCGATGGTAACAGCGAGAATCAGAGCGAGGCTCCTGAACCACTTTCTCTTTATGTTGCGCCTCGCTATGTAGAACAGGTTAATCCTTCCCATGCACCTTATACTTCGTGTCCATCAATATAAGATTTTCTGTAATTTCGGGCGAATAAAGCTTAAAAAATATAAACACTCAATTTTTATTTAGAAAACCAGAGAAGCGAAAATAATAATATATTCATTAAATCAAATATTTTATAATCGCCAGCCAAAAAATGGTTATAACTGTGCAAAAAAATGCACTACCTCTTCTCCACCCAGAGGGATGTGGACGACCTCCTCCTCTCCACGTGCAGCACCTCAGCCCCAAGCTCTCCAGCCAGCCTCATCACCATCTCCACCTGGCACCTGGATGCCTTTATCAGCAGCACCTCACCGCTGGCAGCCCTCCTCAGGCTCGAGGCCACCACCGCCATGGGTGGGCAGAAGGTGGTCTCGAGAGTTATAGTTCTGCAGACGCACCCGCGGTCCATCTTTCCACATCCAAATAGGATAATAGGGAGAACTTTCTATTTTATCTGAATATTTAAAACTTTTTCTATTAATTATTAGTCAATTATTATAACTTTTGATTTTTACGAAAGCCCCGGGGTAAGAGTTTCAGTGAGGTTGAAACCACTTTCGAAAAATATAAATATAGGTTGTGGTAACACTTTCCCAGAAAAGCCGGTAAAAAGCTAAGGAGGAAAGGATAAACATGGCGGACGATGCCGACAGAAGGAGGAAATTCTGGGCTTTTTCTGTAGTGGGTATAATGTTGATAATAAGTCTCTGGTATTACAGCGTCAACCCGATATACATGTACATCATCGCCTACGCGTGGTTCGGCTTCGCCTACGGAATACTGCTGCAGTGGGGCAGGTTCTGCTTTGCCTCAGCGTGGCGTGACCTCTTCGCCATCGGCGTTACCAGAATGTTCGTCGGAATAATGGTGGCGATGGCCGTCTTCAGCATCATCATGGCAGTGCTTGCGGCCAACGACCTGAGCACCTTCCACCCCGGTCCCCTCGGCCCCCATGAGCTCATCGGCGGGCTCATCTTTGGCCTGGGGATGGTGCTTGCCGGCGGCTGCGCCTCTGGTACGCTGTACAAGTCGGGCGAGGGCAACGGCACCTCGATGCTGGCGCTGGTTGCCATATCCTTCTCCCAGGCGATATTTGTGGATGCCCAGGGCTGGTTTGACAAGCTCCTCAGGGGCTACATCTTCCCGCAGCCGAAGTTCACAATAGCGGAGAAGGTCTTCGGCGGCAAGGACCTCAGCCTCGGCGAGTACTTCATAGGGGATGCGATAATAAACACCATCATTCCCACGCTGATATTCCTGAGCCTGGCCTACTGGTTTGTTGCCAGGAAGGGAATAGTCAAGCGCATCATCGAGAAGAAGGCGGAGGCACTGCCCGCAAACGGCGGCGAGGTGAAGCTGAGCTTCAAGGACGAGCTCTACGGCTTCTGGCAGATGATAACCGCCTCCAAGAGGACAACCCTGGCTGGGATACTCATAGGTATAATTGCCGGCATTCACGTCATGGCCATGCAGAGCCTCAGGGACAAGTTTGGCATTGAGAACTTCGGCCAGGCGCTGGTGAAGATGGGCTTTGTGGACGAGGTATCCAAGCGCGGCACGGTGTTCGACCCCGGCTACTGGTACATCACCACCCAGGAGGCGCAGATAGGCGCCTGGGTGCTCGAGAAGTTCGGCTGGAACATGAGGGACAACATCTACTTCGGCATAATGAACGGCATACCGGAGCCCTGGCACAATCCCGCCCTGCTGATGTCCATAGGCATAATACTCGGTGCCGCTGCGATAGCCCTTCTCAACAAGGAGTTCAAGTTCAAGGCGCCCACAAGGGAGCTTGCTGTCTGGGGCATTCTCGGTGGAATCCTCATGGGTATCGGCGCTCGAATCGCCCTGGGTTGCAACATCGGCGCCTTCTACATCCGCGTTGCTGGCGGCGATCCAGGTGGCTGGCTCTTCTTCCTCGGCATGGGCGGCGGTGCCCTGGCGAGTGTGAAGTTCCTCAACTGGTGGACAGAGCGTCAGCTCAAGGAGGAGGACTTTGACATAGAGATAGAATAGAAAAAAGGAGGTGCAAGGAATGAAGGTTAAGAAACTGGAGGATGGTGTCTACCAGCTTGATGTCAAGGGCTACGTGTGCCCCCACCCTCAGCTGTACACAATGAAGACACTGCAGAAGCTGAAGAGCGGGGACATCCTGGAGGTGCTCTTCGACAACCCCTCATCGGAGGAGAGCATCACGGCGCTCTGCGATAAGGAGGGCCACGAGATAATAGAGAGACGCTCCGATGGAGGCACCTTTGTCTACAGGATAAAGAAGGCGTGATTGAGATGCGCGACGACATAGCGGTGCTTGCAATTGTCACCGCAATGGCGCTGAGCTTCATAGTGGGGTACAGCTTCTCCCCGGGGGCGCCGGCGGCGCTTGCAGAGAAGGGCGCTGCCGCCGCCTCAGCGACGGCGCCGGCTGCCAGCGGCCCCGCCAAGGAGTTTACAATAGAGGCCTCGGAGTACAAGTATGAGCCCTCCACAATAACCGTCACAGAGGGCGACCTGGTGAGGATAACAATCAAGAACGTCGGTCAGGAGCACCACAACTTTGTGATAGATGAGCTGGGTGTTTATGCTGCCAAGCCGGCAGAGGGCGCAATGATGGCAGGCGGCTACGGTGGCGGCTACGGCGGTGGTTACGGGGGTGGCTACGGTGAAGGCTACGGCGGCGGTTATGGCGGCGGCTACGGCGGTGGCTACGGTTGCGGCTACGGCGCCGGTTACGGCGCTGGCTACTGAAGCCTGCCGCCCCCAGTTTTC
>JAADFX010000033.1:0-1832 GCA_013152685.1 Methanobacteriota archaeon
ACTTCTTCGAGAGCAGGGAGATGACGGCAAAGTTCCTGCCGGAGATGACGGAGCAGAGAATGAGGCCGGAGTACGTGGAGAACCTGGAAAGAGCCCTCGAAAAGGGAGACCTGAACGCCTCAAGGGAGGCGATGAGGGTGATATCCGAGAACACATGCTCCCTCAGCGGGTGCCACAGCATCTTCTTCAGCGCTCCCTGAGGGAGGCGAACTCCCGCAGGTACTCCTCCTCCATAAAGTGGAGCTCCCCCGGGATTATCAGCGTGTGGGGAAGCGCACCCAGCTCGGCGTCGAGGAGTTCCTCCACCTTCCCCGCTCTGACCCCTGCCTCCGGCGAACCGGCAGCGGAGACCACCACGGCGAGGGTATCCCCGCTCACCACGCCCTCGCCGCGCCTCTCCTCAATGGCGAGCAGCACCTCAAGCGCCTCCCTGGCGTGCATCATGTAGCCCTCCTCGGCCTTTATGTCCAGGAAGAGCAGCGTGTGGAGCCCCCGCGACAGGTTCTCCTTCACCACATCGTAGGGCGTCTCCGGAAAGAAGCCGTCCTCGGGCCTTGCCACGGTTGCACTTCTGCCGAACTTGTAGTTGTGCAGACCGCTCAGCGATGGGGCGGCTGAAACTATGGAGGCGTTGTGCACCACCTGAGTTTCAATCCCCCGCCTCTTCGCCTCTATCCGCAGCGCCGCATGGGTGGTTGAGATCAAGGGGTCGCCGGGCACGAGCAGGGCGACGCTGCCCCGCTCCGCCGGCTCCAGCAGCACCTCTGGCGAGGACTCGAGCTGCTGCCTGGTGAGGGGGGTTATCTTCCTGCCAGCAAGCGCCTCGAGGCGGCTGAGGCTGAGCCCGGGCATGTGGGAGGTGTAGAGCTCCGCAAAGATGTGGTCGCAGCGCCTCAGGAGCTCCAGGGCGCGCAGGGTTATGTCCCTCTCGTCGTAGAGTCCCAGCCCTATGAACGCGAGCATATTAAATACTCTCCAGGGGTATAAAAAAACATGCTCGCTGTGCGCGTTCCCGCCAGGGAGGCGGAGAGGGTGAGGAGGGAGCTGCTCGCCCGTGGCTTAATTGCCAGGGGCTACCGGATAAGGCGCCTTGGGGAGGAGGTTCTGATCCCCGTGCAGGAGCGCGCCAGAAAAGAGCTTAAGGGCTATGAGCTCACAGAGGCGGAGTTTGAGCCCCTGGAGAGGTGCAGGAGCTTTGAGGACCTCCTTAGGGAGAGGCTCGGCAAAGAGGAGCTCGCCCTGGTGAGGCGGAGCTTCGACATCATCGGCGACATCGCAATTGTGGAGGTGCCTCCCGAGCTTGAGCACAGGAAGCGGGAGATAGCACTTGCACTTATGGAGGCGCACAGGAATGTGAAGGCGGTCTTCAGGAAGGCGGGGGAGGTGAGGGGCGAAACACGGGTGCGCCAGCTGGAGCACCTCGCTGGCGAGAGGCGCACTGAGACGCTGCACAGGGAGCACGGGCTCAGGCTGAAGCTGGATGTGGCGAAGGTCTACTTCTCCCCCCGCCTGGCCTATGAGAGGCAGCGCGTGCTTGGGCAGGTGCGCGACGGCGAGGTGGTGGTGGACCTCTTCGCCGGCGTTGGTCCCTTTGCCCTGCTGATTGCAAGGCACCGCCGCGCCAGGGTCTACGCCATCGACATAAACCCCGTGGCGGTGCGCTACCTGAAGGAGAACATCGCCCTCAACAGGCTCCGCGGGGAGGTTGTGCCCCTGCTCGGGGACGCGCGGGAGGTGGCGCCACGAGGCAAGGCAACGCGGGTGATAATGAACCTGCCCAAGAGCAGCGACGCCTTTCTCGACCTGGCCTATGAGGTTCTCCGCGGCGAGGG
>JAADFX010000033.1:1896-9671 GCA_013152685.1 Methanobacteriota archaeon
GCCTGGGGAAGAGGGTTGAGGTCCTGGAAAAGCGCATCGTCAGAACCTACTCCCCCAGGAACTATCAGGTGGTCTTCGACCTCAGAGTCTTTTGAGCTGCAGCCACCTGCGCGGGCTGAGCTGCTCCGCATGATCCCTGTACAGGGCGGCGAGGAGTACCACGCCCAGAATGTCGGTGCCTATCCCGAAGACGCCCAGGTAGTGGTCGAAGATGCTGTAGCCCTCCACCAGGGGGAAGTCGTAGTCGAGCAGGGGGTAGAACCAGGGGATGAAGGAGTAGGAGTCCTCCACCAGGTGGGCAAAGACGCCAAAGCTTGCTGAAAGCGCCGCCTTCCTGCTGTGGAGCAGCGCTATGGCACCCGCCAGGACGGCGAAGCTCAGGGTGTGCGCAATGTAGCGCCCGCCGCCTATGCCGAAGAAGATCACGAGGGTCTTGTCCACCAGGTCGGGGAGGAGCACCCCCAGGGCGAGGAAGCCCGCGCTGAGGTTGAGCCTGGTGCCCACAGCCAGGGTGAAGGCTATGTGTCCCAGGGGATACATGGCAGAAACTATTTTAGAGGTGGTAAATAACTTTACCCCATGAGGCTCTCTGAGCTCGGGGAGCGCAGGGTGATTGAGCTCCTTGCAGAGGTCCTGGGCGAGTGCGGGGCGGCTGAGCTCGGCATCGGCGACGATGCAGCGGTGCTCAGGCTGAAGGACACGCGGGTGGTGGTGTCCTGCGACCTTGTGAGGGAGAGCACCCACATGCCGAGAGAGATGACCCCGGAGCAGGCAGGAAGCTACGCTGTGAATGTCAACCTGAGCGACCTTGCAGCGATGGGGGCAAAGCCAGTAGCGCTGCTCTTCTCCCTGGGCCTGCCCGCGGATAGGGAGGAGGAGTACGTGAGGAGGCTCGCCAGGGGTATAAGGCACGCCTGCGATGCCCACGGGGTGTGCGTTGCGGGAGGAGACACCAAGGAGGCGGGGGAGGTGATAATCTCCGGCTTTGCCCTGGGGATGGCAGAGGGGGGCTACCTCACGCGGAGCGGGGCTAAGCCAGGGGAGGTGCTCTGCATCACGGGCGAGCTGGGGAGCGCCGCCGCTGGCTTCTACTGCCTCACCCGGGGCATAGAGCACCCGGAGAGGGAGGAGTTCCTCAGGGCGGCGCTGGAGCCACGGGCGAAGGTGAGGGAGGGGATGGCGCTCCTAGGCTATGCGAGTGCCTGCATCGACGTGAGCGACGGCCTAGCCTGGAGCCTGCACGAGCTTGCGAGGAGGAGCGGCGCCGGCTTCGAGGTGTACGAGGAGCGCCTGCCCCGCAGCAGGGGCATAGCCGAGGTTGCCGCTCTCGCGGGCGTGCCGGAGGAGGAGCTGCTCTTCCACAAGGGGGGAGACTTTGAGCTTCTCTTTTCTGTGAGCCAGGAGGCGCTGCCGGCGCTGAAGGAGGAGTTTAAAAGGAGGGGGCTGGCACAGGTTACGGAGATAGGCAGGGTGGTTGAAAAGGGAGGCTGGCTGATAACAGAGGGAGGCGAGAGGAGAAGGCTTCCCGCACGGGGATACGAGGCGTTTAAGAGCAGGTTTTAGTAAATTTGGAATAGCTCCAGACCGTAATCCTTTAGCCTGATGAAATGCTTTGTATTATAGGTGAGCAAGGGCAGTTTTCTTGTTATACATATGCTTGCAACAAAAACATCCCTCATGTCAAGCAACTTGCCCCTCTTTTTAAGGTCTCTCATGATATCCGACGCTACCTTGGCAGATTCATAGTCAAAATCATATATTCTGCTAAAACATCCCAGCAGATCATAAACTTCATCGCTTTTTCTGCCAAATAAAATTTCAAAAGCGTTGATTGTTGTGGTAGAAAAATCGTATTCAATTTCTTCAAGACGTTCCTTAGTCTCTTTATCACCGCGGAGAAGAGAGATTATAACATCACTATCTATGCATATCTCTTTGCCCATTTATCCCAGTCCTTCTCCAGGTTTTTGACCATTTTTTCATCCAAAATGTCCTTTCCAAAAAAGTCTAATATATTTTTTGGAATTTCAATTATACCTAAAGTACCTTCCTTCAAATCAACCTTTTTAAGTGGTTTGAATACCCCCTTCTCATACTTCACCTTAATCTTCATATTTTTTGGCCATTAAAATTAACCTAAGAAATAAAACCTGTGGGTTTGGCTGAGGGCGCACCTACAGCCCTATCAGCCCCAAATCCCACACGCCCCAGACTATGGCGACTAAGCCGGCGATGCGCAGCGCCGCCTCGGCCATGCTCTTGCCCACAAAGATTATAATAAGCCCTATCACCACCGGGAAGATCGCCTCCAGGGTGACGGCAAACCCGCCCAGGTAGTACTTGGCCGCCCCTATGAGGATGAAGCCGGCGCCTATGAGGCTCAGCAGCGCACCCACTATGCGCGGCGCTATCAGGATGAGCACCAGTCCCACGGCAATCTTCAGGAAGGGCTCTATTCCCGGGTTCATGGGTATAGGTTAGGCTCTGCCGGGGTTAAATAGCTTTCGCACGGCAAGCTTTATTAGCTCCGCTGAGAATACCCCTGCCATGATTAGGGCAGAGTTCATGATCGAATCACAGAGCAACAGCCGCGAGGCCGCCGTGGCTGCGCTCAGGGAGCTGGAGGAGAAGCTCAGGGCAGAGCAGGGGGTTAATGTCCTCAGGGTGGAGCACGGCGATGCCCTGGAGCAGGAGGGGCTCTACTCCTGCATCACACAGCTGGAGCTGGAGTTCGCCGACCTGAGGAGCTACCTAAAGGCGGCAATCGCCTACGGCCCCTCGGCGATATATGTGCTCAGCCCGGAGAAGCTAGTGCTCAGCACTAAGGAGTTTCTCCTCACCCTGGGGGAGGTGATCCGGGTTCTCAGGGAGTTCTACAGCAGGTACAGGGTGGGCTTTGAGCTGGAGCCGGAGGAGAGGGTGCGCATAGGTATTGATGAGTATGATGCGGAGGAGCTAATGAAGGGGGGAGCGCTCCATGTAAAGCTGGTGGCAGAGGTGAGCGCCAGCAGCGAGGAGGAGGCGGTGCGTCTGTTCGTGGGAGACATAGGCGACGAGGCGCCGGTGATGAAGGCGAAGAGCACCTTCAACAGGGAGAGCGGCGCCTACCTGGTCGCGGTGGAGGCCTTTCCCCTGGACGCCAGGGCGCTGTTCAGCATAGCGGTGCGCCACGTGCCGGTGCTTGTGGAGGTGCTGGAGCCGGAGCAGGTGACCCTGAGCATCGTGGACCTCCAGGACATGGGGCTCGACCTGGCTGGTGTGTTCTTCGAGGCGTCCCAGATGCTCGCCCTGGGGTGATGGGATGGCGGCGGAGGCGCTTCTCAGGAGGGTGGAGGAGCACTTCAGGCGCAGGGAGTGGGATGCCCTTGAGAGCGCCAGCAGGAGGCTCCTGGCATCGGCACGCAGCCCCAGGGTGAAGAGGCTGGCGGAGGGCTTCTGCAAGTATGCCCGCGCCAGGCGGGAGTCAGACCCCGGGAGGGCCGCAGCCCTTCTGGGCGAGGCGGAGGAGGCCTTCAGGGGCGTGGACGAGTTCCTGCACGCCGCCTCGAGAACGGAGAGGCTGCTGCTCCTCTCCGTCCTGGATGAGGATAACAGGGGGAGGCACCTCAAGGAGCTGGGAGAGTTTTCCCTCAACCGCTTTCTGCGAACCGGGAGCGAGGGCGACATTAGGCTGGCGATAGAGGCGCTGGAGCGCGCGAGGGAGGCTCTCAGCGGAAGGGAGCTGGCGGAGGTGGAGGTGAACCTCACCTTCTGCTACGGCAGCTTGGCGGAGGTCAGCGACAGCCCCGGAGGGGTGTACAAGAGGCTGCTCGCCCTCTGCAGGGAGCTGGAGAGCAAGCACTCAGAAAATCCGCCGGTGCTTGCCAGGCTGAGGATGAACCACGCCCTGGCTCTGCAGAGGCTGGCGGAGCTCATGCCAGAAGAGGCGGAGCGCCTGCTCACAGAGGCAGCAGAGCACTGCCGCAGCGCCGCCGAAGTTTTCAGGGAGCTTGGCTCCAGGGCGCAGCAGGTGAGGGCGCTCCAGAACCTGGCAGAGGTGTACAGGCAGGCAGCCAGGACCGGGATAGAGCACCTGGAGAAGTTCGTAGAGGTGAAGGAGGAAACCGCCGCAGTATTCAGGAGGGACGGGTATGAGGGCAGGGCAGCGCTGGAGGAGCTGGAGGCTGCCCTTGCGGAGGTGGAGCTCGCATCAGCGAGGCGCGATGAGCGGCGCCTGGAGCAGGCCATACGCAGGATGGAGAGGCTCTCAGAAACCTTCCAGAGGCTCGGCATGGATGAGGAGCTCGCCCACTCACTGGCCGCCGCCGGTGCGGCCCACAGGAGCTTCGCAGACCTGAGGGGAGGAGACGCTGAGCTGCTCAGGAGGGCGGCGGAGTGCTACGAGAGGGCGGCGGAGCTCTTCGAGAGGGGCGGGAGGAGGCACCAGCTGGGCGCCGCAAAGGAGGCGCTCGCCGGGGTGTACCGGGAGATGGCGCTTAAAACCGGTGAGAAGGAGTACGAACTCAGGGCAGAGGAGCTCAAAAGAGAAGCTGAAAAAATTCTGAGAAAAGAGGAGTAAAGAGGTGCACAAAGGAAAATTACTTCGCGGCCAGCTTTATGTCGCTCGCCTTTACGGTCTTCCTTCCAGCGTGCTTCGCCAGGGCGCCCGCCTCTCTGGATATCTCGGTGCCTATCTCTTCCAGAATCTCCGCCAGGTACTCGGCGGCGTCCCTGCCGACTCTCAAACCTGTGGCGTTCCTTATTATCCTGTCGCACGCAGAAATTGGTAGTTCACCCATGATATCACCTCTTTTTTCATATTTCCTATGTTTTACGACTGTTGTGTGTTAACCTTATCGTATATAAATCTTACTGTAGCTATTATACAGGATGTGGAGTATTTCCGGCGGTCTCCCGCCTGAGCATCAGCGCTAAAGTTAAATATCACGCCGCCGACTCTGAAGCATGGACGTTGAGGCGATTGTTGAGGCGCTTCTAAGGCCGGAGGCGTATCCCCACCCGGTGGGTGAGATAAGGCTGATACAGACCCACATCTCCTTTGTCTTCCTCACCGGCGACTACGTGTACAAGGTGAAGAAGCCCGTGGACTTCGGCTTTCTGGACTTCACCACCCTGGAGAAGAGGTTCCACTACTGCAGGGAGGAGCTCCGGGTGAACCGATTCCTGGCGGGGGAGATATACCTGGGAGTGGTGCCGGTGGTGCAGGAGGAGAGCGGGGCAATCAGGGTTGAGGGTGAGGGCAGGGTGGTGGAGTACGCGGTCAAGATGGTGCAGCTCCCCCAGGAGGCGATTATGCGGAGGCTGCTGGAGCGCGGCCGGGTTTCTCCCGGCGACCTGGAGGAGATAGCCGCCAGGGTGGCCCGGTTCCATGCGCAGGCGGAGCGCAGCGAGGAGATCACCCGCTGGGGAGCCTACGAGCAGGTGGTCAAAAACTGGGAGCAGAACTTTGAGCAGACCGCACAGCTCAGGGGAAAGGAGGTAGATGCAGAGGAGTACGACGCGCTGGAGGCCAGGGTGAGGCGCTTTCTGGGGGAGAGGGAGGAGCTCTTCAGGGCGAGGGAGAGGGCCGGCAGGATATGCGAGTGCCACGGAGACCTGCACAGCGGCAACATATTTGTAGTGCGCTCACCCGGCAGGCTGTACAGGGAGGGCATCTACATCTTCGACGCCATAGAGTTCTTCAGGGGCTTCAGCTGCAGCGATGTCCTCGCGGACGTGGCGTTTCTGGCGATGGACCTGGACTTCCACCGCAGGCGGGACCTCAGGGACACCTTCCTGCTGAGCTACGCCTCCGAGAGCGGCGAGCCCCTGCAGGAGGAGCTCCTGAACTTCTACATGTGCTACCGCGCCTTTGTGAGGATGAAGGTGGAGAGCTTCAAGCTGACTGACCCCCACGTTGGCGAGGAGGAAAAGCGGGAGGCGAGGAGGCTGGTGGGCGCCTACTTCAGCCTCGCCTGCGAGTATGCCTCGGCGCTCTAGTTTTTCTGGCGATGTAGCGCAGGATTTCCCTGAGGTTCTCCTCCAGGGGGTTGCTGGTGTCCACGATTACCCGCTGCCGCTGCAGGGGCTCAAACTGGTCGCGTATCTTCTTGTACACCTCGAAGTCGGCGTCGGTGGGTATGTTCTTCTTCCTTGCCCGCGCCTCCATGCGCCGCCTCACCACCTCCTCCGGGGCGCAGCACTCCACCACTATCAGCTTCTTCCTCGTCTCCCTGGCGAGCCGGTAGACCCTCTCCCGGAGGCTGCGCCTGTAGAAGGTCCCGTCCAGGATAACATTCTTCCCCGCCCTGAGCAGGTACTCGGCGATGAGGAAGGTCACCCTGTACACCAGCTCCTTCTCCTCCTCGGTGTAGGTGGGCTCCGGAAAGAGGCGCTTGCGTATAACGTCGGTGCGCAGCACGGTGGCGCGCAGCCTGCGCGCGAGGTGCATGGCGATGGTGCTCTTCCCGGTGCCGGGCAAGCCTGTAATCAGAACCAGCATGGGGTTAAATAGGCGGGGTTTTTTAAAAGGCTTCCGGGTAAACTTTTTAACCTCCTGCGGTAACCTCCTACACCTGGTGTGCTGGGATGAGGATATACTTTGTGAGCAACGGCTTCGGCTACGGGCACGTGAGCAGGGACGTGGAGCTGGCGAAGGCGCTGCGCGAGCGCGGGCACGAGGTGGTGTTCTCCACCTACGGCGACGGCCTCGCCTTCCTGCGCAGCTACGACTTCGAGGTTATAGAGGTGGAGGAGTTCGGTGAGGTCTCCTTCACTTCCACGGAGATAGAGGTCTTCAGGACGGTGCTCAACACGCTGCGCAGCCTGAAGCCGGAGATGCTGCTGGAGGCGAGGCGAATCCTCAGGGATGTCTCGCCCGACGTGATGGTGGTGGACGGCTACGTGCCGGCGATGGTGTCGAAGATACTGCGCTCCTGGCGGAAGATGAGGATATTCCTGATTACCAACGAGACCATACAGTGGAAGAAGCTGGAGGGCAACCTAAGCCTGCCGATAAAGAAGCTGGGCGAGGCAGCGGAGGCGCTTCTGGTTTACCTGGCGGATGAGATTATAGTGCCCGACTTTCCTCCCCCTTATACCCTGTGCCTGGACAATCTCGCCTTCTACGACCAGAAGCAGAAGTTCCACTTCGTCGGACCGATGCTTCCCAGACTGGAGGACAGGGGCAGGGAGAAGGTGGTGGTGAACTTCGGGGGCTCCCGGGTTAACCCCGACGTGGAGCACGTGCTCAGGGGGGCTGAGGAGATGCTTGGAGAGCGCTTTGTGGTGGCGAGGCACATGGCGAGGGAGCGCTACCTGGAGCTGCTCTCTCGAGCTAGGGTGCTCATCACCCACGGAGGGCACACCAGTATAATGGAGGCGGTGGCCTGCTCAAAGCCGGTGGTGGGGGTGCCCATAAAGAACTACCCGGAGCGGGAGGGCAACCTCCGCGGCGTGGAGAGGCTGGGCATCGGCAGGATGCTGGACGTGGAGTGGCTCACCCCGGAGCTGCTCGCCACTGCGCTGCGGGAGGTTTGCCTGCCGGAGTATGAGCGCCGCCTGGAAGTGCTCAGCGAGCTGGCGAGGCGGAGCGACGGCACCGCGAGGGCGGTGGAGATTATAGAAAACGGGGAGAGATAGGCATCCCGGGCTCAGTACGTCCAGACAGGGATCTCCCTGTACCTCGCTCCGTAGGCTTTGAGAGTCCCAATCACCTTCGGATACACCCTCCTGTCCACCAGCAGCACACCCCTTCCCAGCCTCCGGGCACTGTTATATCTGTAAAACAGCACTGT
>JAADFX010000034.1:0-14237 GCA_013152685.1 Methanobacteriota archaeon
TAGATTACCCACGTGTTACTGAGCCGTCCGCCCCTGACTTCCCTCCCGAAGGAGGGAAGCCCGGTCGACTCGCATGGCTTAGGCGGACCCCAATAGCAGTGGCCTCCGGCAGGATCAACCGGAATTAGGATTGGCGGGGGTTCCCTGCTCATGTGTTTTTAACAAGCACCACCAGCCAGGTTTCACCACTGCCGAGCCTGCATCAGACCCAAGCGATGAGCTTGAGCCCTCATTGCTGTCATCAACCCTCTTCCGAGGGTTTCAAAACACCATCGCGCTCGCGCGCGAAGCGTGTTGCGCAGCCTGGATTTTGATGCCCCTCATCTCCGGCTCCTCGCCTCGTCGGGGCATTTCGCCGATGGCTGCGCCCCTTATTATTAAGGGATGTTAACCTCCTATAACCAATTTTGAGTTTCTCGGAGGTGATTTTGTGTTTATCTTACTGTGCGCGTGCCGTGTGAAAGCAATGTTGTAAGCTCCCAACGGCGTGCACCATATGCCGGCAATCACGAGTGCAAGGGTTGTTGTAGCTCACCGCAGGGGCATGCACAGGATCTCCCTCACCCGCAGGTCGAAGAATCTGTTCATGTTCGCCGGGCGGAGCACGCAGGCGGTGTCCACGCCCTCGCCGCCCGTGCCTCCCAGGGCTATGATGTCCTCCCGGGGCAGGACCCTGCCCGCATCGCACGCCATTATCGCCACCTCCACGCAGGTCTTCAGCCCCTGACCGAAGAGGGCGCGCAGCGTCTCCGCCACCACCTCCACGGTGGATATGCCGCCGAAGCGCCGGGAGAAGGAGCGCTCCACGCCGCTGAGCGCATGCGTCGCCATAACTATGGGTACGCCCGCCTCCTCAAGAATGCGGCGGTTCTCCTCCTTCAGGTCAACACTCCCCGGTGAGGAGAACCCCGCGTGGTAGGTTACGGCGATCAGCTCCACCCCCAGCTCAGAGAAGGCCCGCAGCGCCCTGACGGCGGTTGCTCCGGAGGCGCTTGCCACCACCACCTTCTCCACGTCGCCCTCCTCGAGGCGCTCCCTCACAATACGTATTACCTCACCGGTGTTCTCCTTGCCCGGAGAATCGAAGTAGACTATCCTCCTCTCCATCGCACAGCCTCCAAAGCTTATTATACCAGCAGGTGCAAGCTTAGCCCATGCTCGAGATACTCGGCCACAGCGGCCCTGCCCGCCTTGGAGTATGGCACTACGCGGATAAAAAGATTCCCACCCCAAACTTCCTCCTCAACGCAGCTCCCGCGACCACCGGGATAAAGCACGACGCCTACATCGCCCCCCGCTGGGTGCGCACCTCCAGGGCTCCTTTAGTGGTGCACTACGGCACCCTGGTGGGAGGTGCAAAAATCCGGCGCCAGGGCATACTGCCCGGCGCAGGCTTTGGCCTCGACATACCCCGGGAGCTGGCGGAGCTCGGGGTGGAGAGGACCCTCGCCCTTGCGGAGCGCTACCCGGAGCAGGGGGCGGTGGTTGAGGGAGGCAGGTACCCCGACCTCAGGGAACTCGCTGCCCGCAGGTTAGCGTCGCGCAGCCTCCTCGCGATTGCCAGCGGCGCAAAGCTCTGCCGGCGCCCGAGGCTGCTGGTGGAGGTGCTCACCCGCGTTAGAGAAGTAACAAGCCCCAACACAGCGCTCTACCTCCCGGGCGCTCCGCCGGCGCTCTTCCCGGTGCTCGCCTACATGGGCGTTGACCTCTTCGACGCCAGCCATGCCATACGCGACGCCCTTACCGGGCGCTACCTCACCCCGCTGCTCCAGAGCCGTCCCCTGGACAGGATGAGGGAGCTCCCCTGCACCTGCCCGGTGTGCACCTCCGGCGGCGTCGATGCCCTGCGCAGCAGCTCAGGGCACCTGGTGAGGCACAACATCTGGGTTCTGCGCTCCCTGTGCGCTCAGATGCGCGAGGCAATTCGCAGCGGCGGGTTTGCGGAGCTGTTGGAGATGCTGGCCGACGCCTCCCCCGCGGCAAATGCGGTTCTCCGCATCCTCTACAGGGAGAAGCACCCCTTCCTAGAGAAGTACACCCGCACGCTGCCCTAGAGAGATGCCGCCAGCTCCTTGAGCACCCTGAGCGCTCTTCTGCCCCTGGCTGTGACAAAGTACTCCTTGCTCGCATTCTGGTCCACCAGCTGCGCCTCCTTCAGCTGGCGCAGGTGAAAGCTCAGCTTTGTGGGGTCATCCACCTGCAGCTTGCCCAGAATCCTGCTGAAGGATATCCTCCCCTCCGCCTCTATCACCTTGAGCGCATTCCTCCTGATTGGGTTTGCGAGCACCTTGAGCGTGGTCTCCAGCTCCGCCTCCACGTCGCGCGGCGCGGACAGGAACTCGTCCCTGAACTTCGCCTCCTCCAGCACGCGCCTTATGGACGCCTGTATCTCGTTTATTTTGAAGGGCTTTGCTATGTAGTCGCTGGCGCCCCGCTTCATCGCCTCCACCGCATTCTCGATAGTGGCGAAGGCGGTAATCATTATCACCTGCGTCTTGGGCTTGGTGCGCTTTACGTGGCTCAGAATCTCCATTCCATCAACCCTGGGCATGAGGAGGTCTGTTATCACCACATCGTAGTTCCCGGCGTCGATCTTCTGCAGCGCCTCCTCCCCCGAGAGCACATACTCCACCTCGAAGCCCTCATCGGAGAGTATCTCCGCCAGCGTCTCGCATATCTGCCTGTCGTCGTCCACAATGAGTATTCTCGCCATTCTTCTACCCCATTAAATTATTTTTTAACTACTACTTATTTCTTTTCTCTCTCCACCGGCAGCAGAACGGTGAAGCAGGTGCCCTCCCCCGGCGTGGACTCCACCTCAATCCTCCCCCCGTGGCGCTCCACTATCCCGTGGGCTATCGCAAGCCCCAGGCCCGTGCCCTTCCCGAGCTCCTTCGTGGTGAAGAAGGGCTCAAAAATCCTGGACAGGTGCTCCCTGGGGATGCCCCTCCCGGTGTCGCATATCTGCACAAAAACCTCCCCCTCGCCCCTGCCGGTGGTCACCCTTATCTCCCCCGTACCGTCTATTGCCTGGATGGCGTTGAGCAGAATGTTTGTAAACACCTGCCTCAGCTGGAGCTCATCACCCTTAATCGGCGGCAGCTCGCCGAAGTTCTTCCTGAGGGTGATCCCCTTCATCTGCACCCCCAGCTCCTCCGTCACCCGCTCCAGCAGGCTGTTCAGGTCCACATCCCCTATCTCGGGTGCCACCTGCCTTGCGAAGTTCAGCAGGCTTCTGGCTATTCTGGCTGCACCCTCCACCTGCTCCTCTATTATCCTGAGCTTGCGGCGGACTCTCTCATCCTCCACCTCCCTCAGAAGCTGCTCCGTTATAAGCGCCACGCTGGTGAGGGGATTGTTTATCTCATGGGCCACCCCTGCGGCCAGCTGCCCTATGGAGGCCAGCTTCTCCGCCTGATAAACCTTCCTCTCCAGCCTCTCCCTCTCCTTCTCAGTGGTGATGTCCCTCACCACGCCCAGCAGGGCCCTCGCGTTGCCCCCCGCATCGAGCAGCCGCCTGATGCTCAGATAGGCGGGAAAGCTCCCGGAGCCGCCCCTTAGCACCACCTCCCCGTCGAATCTCCCCCTCTCGCCCACCACCCGCGCGATGCGCTTCGCCTGCGACGGATCCTCGAAGAGGGTATCAATGCACCTTCCTATCAGCTCCTCCTCACTGCACCCGAACATCTCCGTGGCACTGCGGTTGCAGGAGAGGATGTGCCCGTCGAAGGTGGTGGTGAATATCCCCAGGTCCACCGTATTCAGGATGCTGGAAACAAACTCGCTCTGCTCCCTCAGCGCCGCCTCAAAGCGGCGCCTCTCCTCGATGGAGCGCTCCACGATAAACCCCACCAGGGGAAAGAGCGCCGTGAGGATGATGATTGTTATGTGCTCATACAGGTCCTCCAGTATGTGGTGGAGGAACTCCCCCCCGAAAATCACATACTCATAGCCGAAGTAGGCGGCAGAAACAGTTATTCCGAAGAGGGATATGGTAACCCCCAGCAGGTACCTCCGGAGCGAGTCGGCGAGGCCCATTGTATATTCTCCCAAATCTGGCCTTCACAAAGATTATCAAATATTTTTAACCTCTCACCTTTCTGCGCGCCTTCCCCTGAGCCGCTCCCTCGCGGCAAGGAAGAAGCTCTGCGCCACCTCGGTGCGGTAGTCGGCGTAGCTCCAGGGCAGAGGGCGGTACCTGCCGCGCTGGTAGAGCAGCGTTACCTCCGCGAAGACGCCCTCGCCCAGATATATCCTGTGGGCCCTGTCCTTGCGCGAGGAGAGCACAACGCTGTGCAGCGTCACATACCCCGGGTCCAGGTTCACCCTCCGCCTGCCCCTCCTCGAAAGCCTGCGCTCTATTTCGAGGCAGGTCAGCTTCGCCTCCACAAGCCTGTCCCTTTCAAAAGGCCCGGCGAAGCCCGCAAAAAGCTTCCTCAAGCCCGCGCCGAACTCCGCCTCATAGTAGCGGGTGAAGTTGAAGTCGAAGACCTCACTCCTCAGGTCCACTTCGCCGAAGCTCTCCTCCAGCTCATCCAGCGCAGAGGCGAGCACATCCTCCTCCCTGAACATCACCGCGACGAAGAGCTTCGCCGGCATAGGCTTATCAAATTTGGTTATAGACATTAAACTTTGCGGCGAGGATGTAAAAGCTACCGGAGGCAGAGACATACAGACCTTCCTGGATGAGTGGATTGCGGTAAAGCTCAGGGAGAAGGAGAAGCGGGAGAGGGAACCTCAAGAGGCGAGGCCTGCACGTTATGTGAGGCTCAGGCCCAGGGGCTACCCGCTGCGCGACGTGTCGCGGGCTTCGCCGCTGAGCATTACCGATGAGCGGCTCTTTGAAATATACGCCAAGGAGCAGTGGCTGGGCGCGACCGTCTCCAAGGGCGACATCCTCTTCGACCAGAGGCTTATACCCGACTACGCCTTTGAGGTGGTGAAGGTCCTCCCCCGCGGAGAGGTCACAATAACCGAGGACACGCGCATCCACGTGGAGAAGCCCGAGCCCGAGGCGAAGCCCGTGGCAAGGGTGAGCTTCAGCGACATAATCGGCCACGAGGATGTGAAGCGCAAGTGCAGGATTGTGATGAAGTACCTGCTGGAGCCCAGGCGCTTCGGCGAGTGGGCGCCCAAGAATGTGCTCTTCTACGGCCCACCCGGCACCGGAAAGACCATGACCGCCAAGGCGCTGGCAAACGAAACAGACGCCAGGCTCTTCCTGGTTCGCGCCACCGACCTGATAGGCGAGTACGTGGGCGACGGGAGCAAGCGCATCCACGAGCTCTACCTGGCGGCGAAGGAGGCGTCTCCGAGCGTGGTCTTCATCGACGAGCTCGACGCGATAGGCCTCGACAGGAGCTACCAGAGCATACGCGGAGATGTGAGCGAGGTGGTCAATGCGCTGCTCACCGAGCTTGAGGGAATCCACGAGAACGCCGGTGTGGTGACAATAGCGGCGACCAACAACCCGGCGCTTCTCGACAGGGCGCTGAGGAGCCGCTTCGAGGAGGAGATACCCTTCAGGCTCCCAACGGAGAGGGAGAGGTACGAGATTCTGCGCCACTACGCGGCGAAGCTCCCCCTGAGGGTGGAGGCAGACCTCAGGGAGTTTGCCAAGCGCACCCCCAACTTCTCGGGCAGGGACCTGAAGGACAAGCTGCTCAAGGTGGCGCTGCACCGCGCCATCCTGGAGGACTCCCCGGTGGTCAGGAGGGAGCACCTGGAGTACGCGCTCAGGCGCATTCCCGCGATGCCCGAGCCCAGGGAGCTGTACGTGTAGCAAAGTTTTTATCCTGCTTTTCCAATCTTCCCTCCATGAAGATATTCCCTCTCCTGTGCGGCACCCCCCCGGAGCCCGAGGCGCCCGGGAGGTACGGGATTCAGCTTCTGGACGCCAGGAATGTGGCGGGGAGGGAGCACCTGGAGTTCGCGCTGGAGCAGGCAAGGCGCGCCTTTGAAAGGGGGGAGAACATCGCCGCCGACCTGCGCATGGAAGTGCTGGTCCGCGCCTCCGCCACGAGGCAGATAAAGACGGCGCTTGAGAGGCTTGGCATAGGCAGCACCAGAGAGATAGTCGCCATTGCAGAGGAGGTGCCCCGGGAATTCTTGGAGCGCTACTCCTGCAGCGCCTGCGAGGAGGTGCTGGAGATTACGCCTGAGAAGTACCGGCGCCTCAAGGAGGTGTACGGCATCACCGAGGAGGAGGTGCGCACCCTCGCAGAGGAGGACTTCGCGAGCAGGGTGAGGGTGCTGGTGGAGCTGATAAAGGAGCGGATTGCCCTCCTCAACGCAGACTGATACAAAAGTTTATTAACGGGAGTAATAGAAATATTTCTGATGTTCGACCTGCCAACGCCGGAGGAGCTCAAGAGGTGCCGCAAGCGCCTGGGCTTAACCCAGACGGAGCTCGCCAAGAAGGCTGGGGTGAGCCAGTCGCTGATAGCAAGGATAGAGGCGGGCGACATAGACCCCAGGCTGTCCACGCTGCGCAAGATAGTCAACGCCCTCAAGGAGAACGACACCCGCAGGATCCCGGTGGAGAGGATTATGAAGTCCCCGGTTATCCACGTCTCCCCCGAAGACACCCTCGGCGAGGCCTCTCGCCTAATGGAGAAGCACGGCATCTCCCAGCTGCCTGTGCTCGAGCGGGGTGTTCAGGTGGGCAGCATCACCGAGGACCAGGTGCTCAGGGCTCTGGACTTCGACGAGCCGGCTAAGATCAGGGTCAAGCGCGTCGCAGAGGTGATGGAGGAGGGGTTCCCCACCATCGGCAAGGACACCGACGTAAAGGTGGTGTCGAAGCTCATAGAGAGCAACCGCGCCGTGCTTGTGGTGGAGAAGGGGAAGGTGAGGGGGATAGTTACAAAGGCAGACCTGCTCAGGCTCATGGGCTGATTCGGAAAGCTTTATCTATGCGTCGGAGTTATGCATAACTCATGGATTTAACCGACCTGAGCTTCGCCCTGGAGGATTTTGTAATCCCCAACGCCACCTACATCGCGGCTACTGCTGGTGCCGTTTTTATTGTTGCTCTTCTCCTAAGACGGAGGAGGGGTGTTGAGAGGGAGGAGAGGATAGACGTGCTTGAGAGGTCGGAGGAGGAGAAGGCGAGGCTGCTGAAGCAGGTGGAGGCGCTGGAGGAGGAGAAGCGCGCCCTGGCGCAGGAGCTGGCTGAGCTGAAGGAGGAGCTGGAGAGGGAGCGGGAGAAGCGCACCTCCGCCCTCTCTGAGGTGGAGGAGAGGCTGCGCGAGAGGGAGAAGGAGCTGCTGAAGGTGAACACCCTCAAGGACGAGATAGAGCTCCTCAGGCGCAGGATTGGTGAGCTGGAGCAGGAGAAGGGGGAGCTGGAGGAGAGGTACACTGCCGAGATGCAGGCGCAGAAGGTGGAGTTTGAGGTCAAGCTTAAGGAGAAGGAAAAGGAGATGCAGGAGGCGCTGCTCGGCGCTGAGAAGGAGAAGAATGCGCTGCGGAAGGAGTACGAGCAGAAGATTCTGGAGCTGGAGAAGAGCATCGACGACCAGGCGCTGGAGCACCAGAAGGCGCTGGAGGAGCTGAAGCACGAGTATGAGCTTAAAATAAGAGCACTCGAGGAGGAGAAGCGCCTGGAGAGGGAGCACAGAGCCGAGATTGCCAGACTGAAGAAGGAGCTGGAGAGGGAGAGGGAGGAGGAGCTGGCTAAGCTTAGCGCTAAGATGCAGGAGGAGGTGGCGCGCTACGAGCAGCGCATTCAGGAGCTCAAGGAGAAGACCAAGGAGACGGTGCAGAAGGTTATCGAGGACAAGGAGGAGCTCATCAGGTCGCTGAGGGGAGAGATAGAGGAGCTGAAGACCCAGAACGAGAAGCTGAGGGAGCAGATAAGGCTCATGGAGATAGAGAGGCTGTAGGTATGGCGACGCTGTTCTACCTCTACGGAGAGGCCTTCACCCCCGTGCACATCGCCGTGGCCGCTCTGCCCGCACTGGCGGCGCTGCTGCTGGCGCTGCGCCTTCGGGCAGCCTCGCAGAGGGCGGAGAGGCTGAGGGAGAGGGTGAAGGAGATAGACAACGAGAAGGCCAGGCTCTTCTCGGAGAAGGAGGCGCTGGAGAAGGAGCTCACAGCTCTGAGGTCTAGGCTGGAGGAGCTGGAGAGGGAGTACAGCGAGCGCAGGGAGGAGCTGGAGGCGCGGGAGAGGAGCGTCGAGGAGAAGGAGAAGACCCTGGAGGAGGAGCTGCTAAAGGTTAGCGCAATGAGGGACACCATAGAGATGTACCGGGAGAAGGTGGCGCTTCTGGAGGGGGAGGTCTCCGCCCTGAAGCAGCGGGCTGAGGAGAGGGAGGAAGAGTACAGGAGGGAGCTGGAGGAGGTTAAAAGGAGGTTTGAGGAGCAGTCCCGGGAGATTAAGTCGAAGGCAAAGGAGATAGTCTCGAGGTTCTCGGAGGAGAAGGATGCCAGGATCAAGGCCCTCGAGAGGGAGAACGAGGAGCTTAAGAGGAAGGTGGAGGAGCTCACCCAGAGGCTCTCCCTGTGGGAGTCGGTGGATGACCTATGAAGCTGGAGTCGGAGTTCTCAAAGCTGGCAAGGGAGGGAGCCGCGCTCCTGGAGGTTGAGGACTACGCAGGGCTCGCCTCCAGGTACAGAGAGTGGAGCCTCAGGGCGCTGAACTCCCTGATTGAGCTCTTCGGCAGGGACTCTGAGCTCACCAGGGACTTCATAAACGACAAGGCGGTGGCCGAGGAGCTCATCTCAAAGCTTGCCGCGAGGGGCGCCCTCTCGGGAATCTCCAGGTTCATAAGCTCCGATGCCAGGAGGCTGCGCGTCCTGACGGAGAGGCAGCTGGGCGTGCTCGAAGCAGCCTCGGCGGCGGCTGAGAGCGAGGTTCCGAGGCTCAAGAACAGGCTGAAGCGGCGCATCCTCCTGGACCTGCTGCGAAGCGCGGAGAAGCTGCTCAGACGGGGACTCAAGGACCCGGCGGCGGTGCTGTGCGGTGAGGTTCTGGTTGAGCTGCTCCGCGGGAGGTGCGACGCCCTGGGGATAGACTACTCGCCGGAGGACTCCGCCGGGACCCTGATAGCCCTCCTGAAGGAGAGGGGGGAGAGCGTGTCCCACCTCGAGGCCTTCGCCGCCATAGGCGAGGCCGCCGCAGAGGGAAGCTTCTTCTCCTACACCCGTAGCGACGTGCAGCGCATGCTGGAGGAGCTCAGGGGGATGGTTGAAGGCAAATCCACAACATCCGGGATGGACTAACTGCCTGCCTCAGGCTTGGAGAACTCTTTTAGAAATTCTTCAGGTTTTAAAATTTTAAATTTCCGACCTTTAATCTCAAAATCTTTATTTTTATCTCTTAAATCAAGCAAATCCTTATCCAGAGTTAGCAGACAATCCGCATTAGAGAAAAATGCAACTTCAAGAAATATATTATCAGCCTTATCCCTGCAAATATCAAATTTCTCTTCAGGTGTCACGAGTTTCGAATTCGTTTTTACCAATTGATAAAATTCAATCAGCAGTTCCACCGGGTAGAATTTGCTTATTTTTGTCATCAGTACCCTTAAAAATTCATCTAAAATTTCTTCATTCGTATAGTTGTTTAACTTATTCTCTAAAAGAAGTTGTACAAATTTAAAAGAATCACCCTTCTTAGATATTAAGGCAGATATAAGCACAGAGGTGTCGGCTACTACTCTCTCCATTCTTCTCTGGCCTCTTTAATCAGGGCTATCACCCCGTCATCTGACAGCAGCATTCCTTTCTTTTGCAGCGTTTCTCTGACTTCTCCAATTTTTTTCACAACCTTTTCCGGTTCGACCTTTTTGACGACTATATACTCCCCTACTCTCCAGACAAGCACCTTCTCTTCAGGATTTATAACATCCTTCAGTCTTGTGATTTCTGCAACCATTTTGACACACCAATCAACACCTAAGCGTAAGGTTAACTTTGCTCAGAATTTATGGTGGTTATGAGATATATTTCGTAAAAATTGGCGGGGCTACTCCCGCCTCTCCTCCCTCGCCCTCTCAAGCACGCGCTCCACAAGCTCAGGCGCCAGGCCGATGTAGTTCTCCGGATTCAGCGCCGCATCTATCTCCTCCTCGCTCAGGTAGCGCCTTACCTCGGAGCTCTCCTTCAGCACCTCTGCATAGGCTCTGCCCTCCTTCCACGCCTTCACCGCCAGCCTGCGCAGAAGCTCGTGCGCCTCCTGGCGGCTCATCCCGCGCTTCGTAAGCCTTATCATCACCGCCTCCGCCAGGTTGAGTCCCCGCGTGAGGGCGAGGTTGCGCCTTATGTTCTCCTCGTGCAGCTCAAGCCCTGAGAGAATCCGCTTCGCCCTCTTCAGCATTTCGTCAAGCAGGATGAAGCTCTCAGGAATTATCCCCCGCTCGGCGCTGGAATTGGTAAGGTCGCGCTCGTGCTCCAGGGCGACGTTTTCCAGAGCCACGAAGAGGTTGCTCTTCACCACCCTCGCGAGGCCGCAGATGTTCTCGGCGTTTATCGGGTTGCGCTTGTGGGGCATGGTGCTCGAGCCCACCTGCTTCTCCTCGGCGAAGGGCTCGCTCACCTCGGCAATCTCTGTGCGCATGAGGTTGCGGATCTCCTTCGCTATCTTGTCAAGCGTCGCCGCTATAAGCGCGAGAAGCGCAATGAGCTCCGCATAGCTATCACGCTGCACCACCTGCGAGCTCACAAGCGCCGCGCGCAGGCCGAGCTGGCGCATCACCCTCTCCTGCAGCTCAATCCCCCGCTCCCCGAAGCCCGCCATTGTGCCCACGGCGCCGCTCATCTTTCCCACGAGCACTCGCTTCTTCGCCTCTTCGATGCGCTGCAGGTGGCGCCTCACCTCGCGCGCCCAGAGGGCGAATTTTAAACCATAGGTTATGGGCAGGGCGTGCTGCCCGTGGGTTCTTCCAACTGCGACGGTGCGCTTGTGCTTCTCAGCAAGATGCAGCAGCACACCCTCCAGCTCGTAGAGGTCCCTCTCCACAACTGAAAGAGCCTCCTTGAACTGCAGCGCATTGGCGGTGTCTATAATATCGTAGGAAGTCGCCCCCAGGTGCACATACTTGCCAGCGTCGCCGCACTGCTCCGCGAGGGCTTTAACCACCGCCATCAGGTCGTGGTGGATCTCCGCCTCGATCTCCTTCACCCGCTCCAGCTTCACGTAGCGCGTGCTCGCCTTTCTTGCTATCTCCTCCGCCGCCTCCCTGGGGATGTTCCCAAGCTCGGCGTGCGCCCTCGCGAGAGCTGCCTCAACGTCGAGGAGCTTCTGGAGCCTCGCCTCCTCCTCGAAGATGCGCTTCATCTCCTCGCTACCGTAGCGGAACTCGATGGGATGCACTGCCATGTTAAGAGCAATGCAGCCGGAGGTTATAAAACTTTACCGCCTCCCCTCTCTGTCCTTCATAAAGTCCCTGGTGAGGGTCACGCTGCTCTCGGAGTTCCACACCTTCTCAAAGTACTCCATCGCCTGCCTGGCCACCTCTTCGTCCTCTATCCAGATTCCAGCTTCGTAGTTCTCCCAGAAGCCCGTCTGGGTGAGGTTTGCGGAGGAGGCTATCACCTTCTTCTCATCCACAATCACCAGCTTTGAGTGCAGGTTCTCGTTGAGCTTCACGGTGCCCGGGGGGAACATGTCCAGGAACCTCTCCAGGGCGAAGCTCTGCCTCCTGTTCTCAATGTACTCCCACCTGTCGCGCACCTTCCTGCGCTCGTACCAGGGCCAGGTTATTATCCTCACCCTCACCCCGCGGTCGGTGAGCTGCTTGATGTTGGAGGTGAACCAGTCCACGTAGAATATCCAGGGCGAGGTAATCGCCACCTCCCGCTCCGCGCTCCTTATGAACTCCTCCACCTTGCTTATTATGTCGCTCTCACCCCTGTGCCCCGGCAGGGTCTTCACAAAACCCCTCCGGATGACAATCCTCCTGCGCCCGCCGGAGTGGAAGAAGTATGCCAGCGCGCCTGCCAGGGCGATGAACAGGAGGCTCAGGACGATGGCGTGGGTGTTCCACTCAACTGTGAAGTCGGCGGTGGTGAGGTAGCTCTCCCCCGGGTTCAGCACCCGCTTCTCCCACACCGCGCCCTTCCTCTGCCCCTCGTATATCAGCTGCGCCCCCGGGTCAAGCCTGACTATCCTGTAGCTCCTGAAGATGCTCTCCGGCAGCAGGAAGGTCACCCTGATCCCGTTGATGGGCCACTCAAAGAAGTTGCCCTCTATGTCCTTGAACTTCCACACACCGTTGCCGCGCTCCGTTGTGCTGGGCGAGTCCACAACAATCCTCACCTGATACTCCTCCCCCGGGGCGAAGGTGCGGGCAAAGAAGAAGGCCACTCCGCGCTGGTCCTCACTCAGGGTGTACTGGATGCTCCCCTTGGGCACATCCGACACCTGAATTATCCTGGAGCCCTCCCTGAAGAAGGTGAAGCTGGAGGCGTAGTCCAGGGGTATCGGCTCCTTTTCCGGGTTTGTAAACCTGTAGGTTATTGTCACGATGCTGTGCTCGGGGCTCTTGAAGTCGTACTCCACCTCTATGCCCATTATAATGCCCGAGTCCTGTACAGTTTCAGCAGCCTGGGAGAGGGGGAGAAGCGCCTGAATCAAAAGGAGGGGTACCAGCCATCTCACAACTCAATCCTCCAGAGTTATATTAAAGTGAGCTCCAATATGAACCTTTTGTCTGCTGCAAAGAATTTAAGTAGCCGGCGGTCAAACTAACTCCGGTGAGAAGTTGGAGGTAAACGCCGACCTGCACATCCACAGCCGCTTCTCTGGAGCAACCTCACGCAACATGCGCATTGAGACAATAGCGGAGCAGGCGCCCCTCAAGGGGCTTCAGCTGGTGGGCACCGGAGATGCTCTCCACCCGGACTGGCTGAAGGAGGTTCTTGCCCTGGAGGAGGTGGAGGAGGGCATCTTCCGCAGGGGCGAGACCAGCTTCATCCTCACCTGCGAGGTGGAAGATACGCGGAAGGTGCACCACCTGATAATCCTGCCCTCACCCTCGGCGGCGGAGGAGCTCAGGGAGAGGTTCAGCAGGTACTCCCTGGACCTGAAGAGGGACGGAAGGCCCCACCTGACGCTGAGGGGGGAGGAGATAGCAGAAATCGCCAACGAGGTGGACGCCCTTGTCGGGCCCTCCCACGCCTTTGTGCCCTGGACCAGCATCTACAAGGAGTACGACTCCCTGCGGGAGTGCTACGGCAGCGCCAGGATAGCCTTCCTGGAGCTGGGGCTCAGCGCCGACAGCGACCTTGCCGACACCATCGCCGAACTCCAGAGCGTTACCTTCCTCTCCAACAGCGACGCCCACTCCCCCTGGCCCAACAAGCTGGGAAGGGAGTTCAACCGCCTAAGGCTTCGAAGCCTGAGCTTCACCGAGCTCAAGCGCGCCCTCCTGCGCCAGAAGGGCAACCGCGTGGTGCTCAATGTGGGCTTTGACCCCCGCCTGGGGAAGTACCACCGCACCGCCTGCATAAGGTGCTACACCCACTTCGAGCTGGAGGAGGCGGAAGAGCTTAAGTGGCGCTGCAGGTGCGGCGGCAGGATAAAGAAGGGGGTGAGGGACAGAATACGCGAGATAGCCACCTGGGATGAGCCCCGCCACCCGGAGCACCGGCCGCCCTACCTGAGAATTGCCCCCCTCTCCGAGATAATCGCCCAGGCTCTGAGGGTGAGCGGCGTGTACTCCTCCCGCGTGCAGGGGATGTGGAGGGAGCTGGTTACCGCCTTCGGGAGTGAGATCCGCGTGCTGGTTGACGTGGAGATAGAGGAAATCGCCAAGGTGGGCGGCGAGGCGATAGCCGAGCTGATACGCCGCTTCAGGGCCCAGGACTTCGAGATCAGGGAGGGCGGCGGTGGAAAGTACGGGGAAATAATCTTCAACAGGCAGAAGAAAGAGGTGAAGAGAAGCCAGCTCAGCCTTGACAACTGGTGAGGAGGTTGAGAAGAAGCGAGAAGCTCATCCTGGACCTTCTGGACAGCGTTTTCCCGAAGGAGCTCAGCATAGGAGAGATTGCCAGGATAACCGGCTACTCCAGGAGCTACGTGGCAAGGCGCCTGCTGGAGATGAAGCAGCGCGGCTGGGTGGAGCTGCGCCGGGGCGAGGGGGAAGTGTACTTCAGGATAAGGAGGTAGGGAACAGCCTGGAGAAGCGCTCCCTGAGGTAGTCCCTCAGGCTCATGCCCCGAGAGCGGGCGAGCTTTTTGAGGGCCTTCATAACGCCGGTGGAGTACTGCACCGCCTTCTTCTCCCTCATCGC
>JAADFX010000034.1:14274-15800 GCA_013152685.1 Methanobacteriota archaeon
ACACTGCGCAGGATGTGCTTCCTGGTACCGCCGCGAATCTTGAGCTCCGCAGGAGTGGAGAGCGCCACCTCCACCACACGCCTGTCCAGGTAGGGGTGGAGCAGCTCCACCTGCGCCGCCATGGCAGCCTTGTCGTCCCTCTCCAGGTTGGTGCAGTGCAGCTTTTCGACGTCCTGGCGAAGGGCTTCATCGAGGGCGCTGCCCAGCGCCTCATATCTCGCATAGCCGGCGAAGAGCTCGTCGCTCCCCTGCCCCGTCAGGAGCACCTTCTCCCCTGCAGCCTTTGCCTCCTCCGCCGCGAGAAAGACCGGCAGGGCTATCGCAAGCTTCAGCGGCGAGGGCTCCTCGATGGCGTAGAGCACGGGGTCAATGGCTGCCTCCAGCTCATCCGGAGCCACCTCCCTCAGCACCACCTCAAGCTCAGAGAAGCGCTCAATTCTCAATCTCCTCGCGTCGAGGGAGCCCGGCATGGCCACGGCGTAAAGCCTGGGCTCGTACCCCAGGTCTGCGCATATCCTGGCGACCAGAGCGCTATCCACGCCTCCTGAGAAGAGCACCCCGAAGCGCTTCACATGCCCAGCGCGCTTTCTCACAGCCTCCACAAGCGCGGAGGCGAGCTCCTCCTCCGGCGAGGCTAGGCTGCGCCGCCTGAAGCGCTCAACCCTGCGGCGGCGCACACCCTCTGGAGAAAGGCAGAGCACCTGCCCTGGGGAGAGGCAGGCGGCTTCTTCTCCACTGCCCCAGAGCGCCTTCTTTTCGGAGGCGAAGGCTCTCCGGGAAAAGTAAAGTGGCTTTGTGCCCAGCAGGTCACGTGCGAGAGCTATTGCCCTGCCGTCGGTAACCGCGAAGGCGAACTCGCCGTCCAGCTCCGGAAGAGCTTTAGCCACGGCGCTGAGCAGGTCCCCGCGGTAGTGCTCCTCAACCATGCGGAGAATCGCCTCGCAGTCGCTTCCCGTGCTGAAGCTCAGCGCGTGCTCCTCCTTCAGCGCCCTGTGGTTGTACACCTCGCCGTTGCTCACGAGAGCGAGAGAGTCGCTCGCGAGAGGCTGCGCCTCCCGGGAGAAGGTGGCGTGCAGCAGGTGCACCAGGCAGAGCTCGCCCCTGGTGTAGGCGCCCCTGCCGTCTTCTCCCCTGTGCTCCAGCAGGTCGAGCATCTCAGCGCTGCTCACCGAGAAGCCGCCCCCGATGCCGCACATCGCCCTTCAACAAATATTTACCAAGTGAAAGCAGGGGCTATAATCGATTCGCTCCGGTAGTGTAGCCCGGCCAATCATGCGGGACTCTCGATCCCGCGACTCGGGTTCGAATCCCGACCGGAGCATGACAGGGGAGGGAAGTCCCTCCCTTAATATACCAAGGGAGATAGGCACGAAATTTTACCCGCTTTTTACGCTTTTATGCTTCATGTGAGATTGCATTACGCTGAGGGGGGTTGGTGGTTGGAGGATAAAGAAAGAAAAGATGTCATTAGAAAAAGAAAGAATATAGTTAAAATTCAACGAAAAATTTATTTTACTTGCTTTTTA
>JAADFX010000035.1:0-3493 GCA_013152685.1 Methanobacteriota archaeon
GGAGCGGTGCAGGTATCTTTCAGAGTGTATTCTGTATGCCAGGTTTACGTCTTCCTGTGTGGTCTCGACCTCTTCAATTAATCCTGCTTTTTTAAGTTTGCTGATCAATCTTTCAAAATCTTCGGGAGTCACCTTCTTTTTGTAAACCTCCTTCTTTACGGCATCGGAAACCACTATTACCCATCCCTCGTCGATCGCCTTTTCAAGAAGCAGCTCTGTGTAATGGGCGGCAGGTATCAGCCCAATCATTTCATCCAGCCAGAAGTTCAGCCACACATCAGCGTCGATGTAAAGCTTCATATCCTACAACCCCAGGTACTCCGCCGCCGAGAGCGCCGCCACAGTGCCCTCGCCTGCGCTGCTCGCTATTCTCGCATTTCTGCGCACTACGCCGCCGCAAGCGAAGATTCCCCTCGCGGAGGTTTGCATGTCACAGTCAACCAGGATGTAGCCTTCCTCATCCTTCTCCACATCCACCAGCTCCGAGTTGGGCACCCTGCCCGCGTATATAAAGGCTCCCTCCACATCCAGGGTGCGCCTTTCGCCAGCGACGCTCAGCTCCACCCCAGCGAGCCTCTCCTCGCCCGAGAAGGCAATCACCCTCGCGTTGGGGAGCAGAGCCACATTCTGCGCCTCTGCGAGCCTCTCAAGCAGCGGCCTCTCCGCCCTCAGCCTCTCCTCCTCAAAGATAAGGGTTACCTCGGAGGCGATCTCCGACAGGAAGAGGGCATTCTCCACAGCCATTAAGCTGCTGCCCACCACCGCAACGCGCTTGTTCCTGTAGGAATAGCCGGCGCAGGGTGCGCAGTAGTGCACACCCGTGCCCTTAAGGCGCCTCTCTCCAGGCACACCCAGCGGCTTTTCCCTTGTGCCGGAGGCGATAATCACAGCCCTCGCTGTTAGCTCTTCATCGCCCGTGGCAACGCTGACCTTTCCCTCAGCATGGATAACCCTCAGAACCTCCGCCTCCTCCCTTATCTCTGCCCCCGCCTCAAGCGCTGCGGCCTCAAACTTCCTGGTGAGCGTCCAGCCGTCGATGCTCTCATAGCCTGGGTAGTTTTCCACCTGCTTTGCGAGGCACGCTCCGCCACCGGGAACGAGCTTCTCAAGCACCAGGCAGCTCAGCCCCAGGCGCGAGGCCTGCATCGCTGCGCTCAGCCCTGCAACGCCGGCGCCGACAACAACCACATCCCAGGGCATCGCATGCCTTTTATTCCGTTAAGATATAAATATTGCCCGCGGGTAAGTATCTGAAGGAGGATGGTAGTGTGATTGTTATCCCGGGCACGGCTTCCCAGGTGCTTGCGAAGGAGGTGGCTGATGAGCTCAACGCAGAGCTGGCGGGCGTAACCTGCAGGGTCTTCCCGGATGGCGAGCTTTACCTGCGCATAGAGGGCGAGGTCGCCGGCGAAGAGTGCGTGGTGGTGCAGTCCACGCCACGCCCGCAGAACAGAAACATCTTCGAGCTGCTCACCCTCCTCGAGACGCTGCGTGAGGGAGGTGCAGAAAGCATAACGGCGGTGGTGCCCTACTTTGCCTACGCCAGGCAGGACAGGAGCTTCGCCCGGGGGGAGGCTGTAACCTCCCGCGTGCTCGCGAAGCACATCTCCCTGCATGCGGACAGGTTCGTGGGCATAAACCTGCACAAGAGCGCAATTTTAGACTACTTTACGATAGAGGCTGAGGAGATAGACGCCTCGCCTGAGCTCGGGGAGTACTTCCGCAGCCGCGGGGTGAAGGACTGCGTGGTCATAAGCCCTGACAAGGGCGCCCTCGCCATGGCATCGCAGGTCGCCTCGTGCCTGGGCTGCGAGCACGACTACCTGGAGAAGACACGTCTTGGTCCGGGGGAGGTGGTGGTGAAGCCGAAAAATCTGAATGTTCAGGGCATGAATGCAATAATTGTGGACGACATCATAGACTCGGGCGGCTCCATGGTGGAGGCGATACGCATGCTGAGGGCGCAGGGGGCAGCGAACATATACGTCGCGTGCATTCATGCGGTGGCCACGGGAAGCGCAATAGCCAGGCTGTTTGCAGCGGGAGCGAAGGAGGTGGTGGGCACCAACACGATAGCATCGCAGGTCAGCTTTATCTCCGTGGCGCCGCGCATAGCGCAGGCGCTGAGGTGAGATGAGGCTCCTGGTTCTTCTTTCGGGGGAGCACCCGACGCTGCCCCGGAGTGAGGTGCTGGCGGCGCTTGAAGCTCTGGGCGTGAGGTTTAAAATAGCCGAGGAGGCGGAGCAGGTTCTTGTGCTTGAGGGCGACTTTAAAAGGGAGGAGGTGGCCAGACTTGCGGAGCGCGTTGCCATGGCCCACTACTTCGGAGAGCTCTGCTTCTCCTGCGAAGCTTCGCATGAGGAGGTGCTCTCCAGCGCAAGGCGTGCTGACTACTCCTTTGACGGGAGCTTCGCTGTGCGAGTGCACAGGGTGCGCCACCACGCGGAGCACCTGTCCACGGAGAGGCTGGAGAGGGAGATAGGCGCTGTTATAGCCTCCCGAGGCAAGAAGGTCAACCTCTCGGCGCCGGAGAATCTGATAGCGGGGATAATCTCGGAGAGGTTCTACCTGGCGAGAGTTCTTGCAAGGGTTGACCGCTCAGCCTATGAGGAGCGACGCCCCCACCTCAGGCCCTACTTTCGCCCGGGCGTGCTGCTTCCCCGCCTGGCGAGGGCTGTGGTTAACCTCACAAGGGTTCGCCCCGGTGAGCGCTTCGCAGACCCCTTCTGCGGCACCGGCGGGATACTCATAGAGGCAGGGCTCGTGGGTGCAGAGGTTTACGGCTTTGACCTGGAGGAGGAGTTTCTCAGCGGTGCTGAGCTCAACCTGCGCCACTACGGCATAGAGCGCTACCACCTCTCGCATGGAGATGCGCGGACGCTCTGGGAGCGCTACCCGGAGTACTTCCATGCAATAGCGTGCGACCCGCCCTACGGGATAAGCGCCAGCACAAAAGGTTTAAGTCTTGAGAGGCTATATGAGGAGTCACTGGCCTCAATATACCGCATGCTCATTCCGCGAAGGTACGCCTGCGTGCTTGCTCCGAGCGAGGTTGATGTCGAGGGCTACGCGAGCAGCGCCGGCTTCGGCATAGAGGAGGTGCACTTGGAGAGGGTGCACCGCAGCCTGGTGAGGAAGATAGTGGTGCTGAGAAAATGGAGGTAGTGTTTTTAGGGACGACGGCGGCCATACCCACGGCGAAGCGCGCCCACACAGCGATAGCTCTGCGGTATGAGGGGGAGATCATCCTGTGGGACTGCGGTGAGGGGGTGCAGAGGCAGCTAATCAGGAGCGGGATAAGCTACATGCGCATCTCCAGAATCTTCATCACCCACCTGCACGGGGACCATTTCCTGGGCCTGCCGGGGCTGATTCAGACGCTGGGCTTCGCCGGCAGGAGCGAGGCGCTGGAGATTTACGGCCCTCCGGGCATAGAGGAGCTCGTCAGAAGGGTGCTGAAGCTGGGCTACTTCGACCTGGGATACGAGGTCAG
>JAADFX010000035.1:3580-11179 GCA_013152685.1 Methanobacteriota archaeon
CCGGCGTTTGGGCTTGTGTTTGAGGAGAGGAAGGGCAGGCGCTTTCTTCGCGAGAAGGCTGAGGCGCTGGGCATACCCCCGGGGCCGCTCTACAAGAAGCTTCAGCGGGGGGAGAGTGTTGTGTTTGAGGGCAGGGTAATCTCGCCGGAGGAGGTGCTGGGTGAGCAGAAGAAGGGCTTCAGGGTGGTTTACTCCGGAGATACGCGCCCTGTGGAGAGTGTTGAGCGCGCGTGCAGGGATGCGCTGCTCATCCACGACAGCACCTTCGACCACAGCATGCAGGAGGAAGCTAAGGAGAGGCTGCACTCCACCTGCGTCGAGGCCGCGGAGCTCGCAAGGCGCGGCGGCGCGAGAATCCTCTACCTCACCCACATAAGCCCCAGGTACAGGGATGCAAAGCCGCTGGAGGAGCAGGCGAGGGAGGTCTTTCCAGAAAGCTACGTAGCCGAGGATTTCACCGTGGTGAATCTGCAGAACTTAAAAAAAGAGAGGGGATGGTGGGACTAGCCCTGGACTATCTCCTCCACCTTTATGTCGAAGACCAGTGTCTTCCCGGCCATGGGGTTGTTGAAGTCCACCACGACTTCTTCCTCGCGGACCTCCTTCACCTGGCACATGCCTGAGCTTGTCTCCAGGATGATGCCAACCTTCGGCTCAATGTTCGCCTCCCTGAAGAGGTCCATGGGCAGAGTGACCACCAGCTCCGGGTTCACCTCTCCGTAGGCCTCTTCCGGCGGTATCTCCACAGTCTTCTCCTCACCAACCTTCATTCCGAGCACTGCCTTCTCAAAGCCACGGATTACCTGGCCTGCGCCAACGATGAACACCAGCGGCGAATACTCCCGGTAGGGGTTGAAGATTCCGTTTTCCTTTGCAACCTTGGGGTCTGAGGTGTCGAAGACCTCCCCGTCGGTGAACCTGCCGGTGTAGCTGACCCTCACCGTATCGCCATTCTTCACAACTTCTTCACTCATCTCATTTTCACCTCTTGCAGTGCCCCCTCCGCTGTCCGCAAAGGGAGTTCTTAAAAAACTTCGCCGGAGTCCTTTAAGTATCTTTCGGGGGTACCCGGCTATGCCACCAGCAGGTACACCGCGGCGCTGCTCACCAGCGGAATTACGAAGTTGTCGTCAACCGAGAGGGGAAGCGACTCTGCGAGCATTCCGGCAACCGCCGCCGCCGCTGCCAGGAGGGCCGCCTCCTGGACACCCAGCCCGTGGTACAGGGTGAGATATGCGAGCACACCCAGGAAGGCGTAGAGTGTGCCCAGAGCCGAGCCCTCGATGCTCTTTCTGGGGTTGTAGGGCAGCCTGCGCCGCCCCAGCTTTTTTCCTGCCAGGGTGGACATGGAGTCGCCCAGGGCGAGCACCAGAATAGCGGAGCCCACCACGAAGAAGGGCGCATCCAGCAGGGAGCCGAATATCAGCATTGTTGCCAGCACGCCCATGAAGAACCTGAAGGTACCCCTTCCCGGAGCCTTCTGCCTGTCCTCCTCCCTCTCGGCGATGTCCACCAGCGTGGCGAAGATGGGGAGGCGAACCCCGCGCCTGTAGAGGTGGGAGATGCAGTAGCCTATGGCAAGCATCACCGCAACCAGGGCCTCGGGAGCCGCCCAGGAGGAAAAGCGCTGGTAGAGGAAGTGGAGGTAGAAGGGGGTGATCGCCCCGCTCATGTGGATGAGCTGCCTCCTCACCTCCAGGTCCACCTAACCACCCACCATGACAAAGCCAGGCTTGAAGATGCTGAAGAGGATGATGAGCACCATGGTCACGGAGACGTAGGCGGAGATCCTCTCTGCGTGGTTGCCGGCAACGAACTTCTCCAGGATGAGGCGCAGGATGTGGTGCCCGTCAGTGGCGGCTATCCCCAGGTGGAGGGGTGCAAGGTTCACAAAGCCAATCGCCTGATTGAGCAGCGCAATCCAGTACATGGAGTAGAATATCACCAGGGGCAGGGTGACTCCCAGGTAGTCCCTGACATCCTCCTTTACCGGGAAGAAGGTCCTCACGCCTATGAAACCCCGCTCTGGTATGTCCTCCCGGGCGGCCGTCACCAGGCTGAAGCTGCCCCTGTCGGTGACTATGGAAATCCTCTCTCCTGGCTTCAGCTCCACGACCACGCGGTAGAAGTCCTCCATCGTCTCAATCGCCTGGTCCTGGATTTTTTTGATGACCATGCCCTTCTCGAGCACCTCCTCTGCGGGGGAGCCCTCAACCACGCCCACTATCAGCACACCGCCACCCGCTGTCTCAAAGACGCCCGCCAGGTAGAAGGGCATGGCGAGAGAAACCAGGAAAGCGAGCAGCAGGTTTGCCACTGAGCCCGCGGAGAACACCCGCAGCTGGCTCAGCCAGGGGCTCTTCTTGAGCTCCTCCTCGTCGGGCTCGACGAAGGCGCCCAGCGGGAGGGCGCCCACCAGCGCTATCCCCAGGCTCTTAATGGATACCCTCTCCGCCCTTGCAAAAACGCCGTGGGCGAGCTCGTGCACCACGAGCACGGAGATGAGCCCAATGATGCCGTACCAGAAGGGGATGGTGTACCCCGGTACCAGGGGCTTCGGCTGCAGCAGGTCAACACTGCTCGAGAGCAGGAAGTACAGCGCCAGCAGGAACATCCCCACCATGAAGAGGGTGCCCGCAATCCCCGCAAAGGCCACTGGGTACCCGATGAGGCGCCAGAACCTCCTGTGCCTGCCCAGCCTGTCAATGAGGTGCTTGCCCCGCTCCGTCTTTATTATCAGGAACACCGCATACCTGTCCACGTTCAGCCTGCCCTTCTCGGCTATTTCCAGGATAACCAGCCACAGGAGCACTGAGCCTACCAGAAAAACCTCCAGCTTGGAGGGCTTTTCCTTCACAAGGCCAAACCACAGCGCCGAGAGGGTGGCGATTATCACAAACCACTGCCAGTTGCGCATTCCGTCACCTTTTTATTTTCTCGGGTTTGAATACTATTCATGTACGCGGTAATATACATTACGGCAAAAGATGCTGAGGAGGCTCGCAGCATAGCCCGGAAGCTGGTAGAGGAGAGACTCGCCGCGTGTGCAAATATTATAGAAAAGGTTACCTCCTTCTACTGGTGGCGCGGCAGGATAGAGGAGGATGAGGAGGCCCTTATCATCCTGAAGACGCTCAGGAAGAAGGTTCCCGCTGTTGTGGAGCGGGTGAAGCAGCTCCACTCCTACCAGGTGCCCGAGGTGATTGCCCTCGAGGTTGTGGAGGGCAGCCCGGAGTACCTCCGCTGGCTAGAGGAAGAGACGCGTGGCTGAAGCTTGAGGTTTTGAGGATGAAGATTGAGGAGCTGAAGGAGTTTATAGATTCCATAGGCGACATGGTGATTGTTGTGGGCAGGGACCGGCGGATTATCGCCGTGAATGAGGCCCTGCTGAAGAAGTGCAGTCTCAGGGAGGAGGAGATAGTGGGCAGGGAGTGCCACACGATAAGCAGGTGCCTCAGGATACCCTGCCCCGCGGGCGTGGCATGCCCCCTGCAGGAGGTGCTGGACACCGGTGAGGTGAGGAGGGTAATCCACACCCACTACACCAAAGAGGGCAGGAAGATGGTGGTGGAGATAACGGCGTCTCCCCTCAGGGAGGATGGGGAGGCGGCCGGGGTTATAGAGATTATAAGGGATGTCACCGCCACCTACAGCCTGCAGGAGAGCCTGAAGGCCAGCCTGGAGAGGTTCAAGAAGACCGTCAAAATTAAGGAGCTCTTTACCGACATCCTCACCCACGACCTTATTAATGTGGCGAACATAGTGCTGCTCCAGTGCGAGACCATCCTGGACAGGGAGAAGTGCCCCGACACCAGGGATGACCTGAAGAGGCTGAAGAGGAACGTGGAGCGGCTGGTGGGGATGATAGAGAACGCCGCCAGGTACGCCAGGCTGCAGAGCATAGAGAGCCTGGAGTTCCGCCAGATGGACCTGACGGAGGTCCTCAGGAGTGTGGTCTCCACCCTGGAGGAGTCCGCCAGGGAGAAGGAGATAGAGATAGAGGTGAGGGTGCGCGAGCCTAGGCCGGCGATGGTGAACCCCAACATCGAGTCGGTGTTCTACAATTTAATTTCCAATGCGATCAAGTTCAGCCCCAGCGGCAGGCGCGTGGAGGTGGACATTCTGGACGAGGGCAGGCACTACCTGATAACTGTGAAGGACCGGGGTCCGGGAATTCCCGACGAGGAGAAGGAGCGGATATTTGAGCGCTTCAAGCGGGTGGAGAAGGGTGCGGTAAAGGGCACCGGTCTGGGTCTTGCGATAGTGAAGCGCATCGCAGAGCTGCACGGCGGCAAGGTCTGGGTGGAGGACAATCCCGGTGGGGGGAGCATATTCTACGTGAGGATTCCCAAGGAGCAGGGGTGAAGACATGCCGGCGGTTTTCTGGGCTGATAGGAAGGCAGAGGAGATTCTGGAGCGCAGGAGGTTCCACTACCTGGACAGGGAGGTGCCGGAGTTCGAGCGCTACGTGGTGAAGAGCAGCGCCAGCATCTCGGGGGTGCTCCACATAGGCAGGCTCAGCGACACAATAAGGGGAGAGAGTGTGGTGCGCGCCCTGCGCGACGCCGATGAGGAGGCAGCGCTGATATGGGTGGCGGAGGACATGGACCCGCTGCGCAAGATTCCTGAGGGCGTGCCCGGGGAGATGGAGGAGTACATCGGCATGCCCGTGAGCTCCACCCCCGACCCCTGGGGGTGCCACTCCAGCTATGCGGAGCACCACGTGAGTGAGTACTTCGAGGTGATGGGGGAGTTCCTGGAGGTGGAGCCCGAGAGGTACTCAATGCGTGAGGAGTACCGCCGGGGGAGCTTCCGCCCCTTTATACAGAAGCTCCTGGAGAACCTGGAGCAGGTGGTGGAGATTCTTAACAGGTACAGGGGAAGGCCCCTGGAGAGGGGCTGGAGCCCCTTTACTCCGGTGTGCAGGAACTGCGGGAAGATCATAACCCCCCGCGTGGAGCGCTTTGAGGAGGGAAGGGTGCACTACCGCTGCGAGGACTACGCCTTCGAGAAGCACGTCGCCAGAGGATGCGGCTACGAGGGCGAGGCAGACCCCCTCCGGGACGAGGGCAAGCTGATGTGGAAGAGCGAGTGGGCGGCGCAGTGGGCGCGCTGGCGCGTTGCCAGCGAGGGCGCCGGCAAGGAGTACGTCGTGCCCGGAAGCGCCTGGTGGGTCAACGCCGAGATATGCGAGCGCATCCTCGGCTTTCCCATGCCGGTGCCAATCTTCTATGAGCACCTGATGATAGACGGGCAGAAGATGAGCGCCTCGCTGGGGAATGTGGTATACCCGCGGGAGTGGCTGCGCGTTGCCCCGCCGCAGCTGCTGCGCTTCCTCTACAACAAGAAGCTGATGAAGACCAGGAGCTTCTCCTGGCGGGAGCTTCCCAAGCTGTACGACGAGTACGACCAGGTGGCGAGGGTGTACTACGGCATAGAGAGCGTGGAGAACGAGCGGGAGGAGGAGCACCTGCGCAGGCTCTACGAGATGTCCCAGATAGGCGAGCCCCAGCCGCCCTTACCATTGCCCTTCTCCCACGCCGCAATGGTGGCGCAGCTCTTCTCAAGCAGGGAGGCGATACTGGCCAGCCTCAGGCGCTCCGGGCACTACTCGCCAGAGCTGGAGGAGGAGCTGCTGAGGCGCGTGGCCTACGCGAGGGAGTGGGTGGAGCGCTACTCGCCAGAGAGGAGGCTCTCCCTTCTTGGGAGCATTGAGGAGGTAAAGGAGGAGCTCAGCCAAGAACAGCGCAGGTTCCTGTGCCTGCTCCGCGACTGGCTCTCCAGCGGGGAGCGCTCAGGAGAGGAGATTCAGGAGAGAATCTTCCTGCTCGCCGAGGAGGCGGGGCTTAAGGCGCCCCTTGCCTTCAGGGCCATCTACCTGGTAACCCTGGGCTCGCCCAGGGGACCGCGGGCAGGGCCCTTCCTGGCGTCCCTGGACAGGGACTGGCTCCTCAACCGGCTTAAGGAGGCATGCGAATAATTTATATACCTCCTAGGGAGAGGTGCAGAGCATGGCGATCAGACCGGAGGCGATGCTCAGGGGCTCCCTGGGAAAGAGGGTGAGGATAACCACCCGCACGGGCAAGGAGTACGTGGGCACCCTCAGGAGCTACGACGAGCTGGACAACCTGTATCTGGAGGACGTGGAGGAGGTGGACGGCGAGCTCAGGCTCAGGAGGGCGATCTTCAAGGGTGGAAACATAACCTTCGTGATGAGGGTGTGAGATGGATGCGCACCCTGGCGGTGCTTCTCATCCTTCTCCTTCTCGGCTGCACCGCAGCTGAGAGGCCGGCGGAGCCTGCGCAGCCGGAGACGCCTCCCGCGCCGCCCGCAAGTATTTCAGAGCAGGTCAAGACCTACAGGAGCGAGGCGCTGCGCTTCGAGGTCAGCTATCCTGCGAGCTGGCGCGTGGTTGAGGATAAGGTGGGGGAGGAAGAAATCGTATTTTTCCTGGCGCCCAGGGGCAGCTACGGCACCGCGAACATAAACGTGGCGAAAGAGGAGGCTAACCAGTCGCTTGCTGAGTACGTGTCTGCTATGAAGGCCAACGCAGCGGAGCTGCTGAGCAACTACACCGTCCTGAAAGAGAACGGAAGGCAGGTTTCGGGGCAGGAGGCATATGAGCTTGTGTACACCTACGTGCAGGGGCCCTACACCATCAAAAACCACGCGGTGTTCGTGAAGGCTGGAGGCGGCATCTACCTCATAACCCTCGCCTCCATGCCCGAGGAGTTCGAAAAGAACGAGGAGATTTTTGAGAGGTTCCTGGAGAGCTTTAAGGCCTGGTAGCAGCACCTTTATATACGTTACCTTTGCTTTTTAGACTATGCTGAAAGAGGAGTTTTTCAGGCTCCTCAAGGAGGACGAGGAGTTCCGCCATGCCGTCGCAGGACTAATAGGCTACGAGGAGCTTCTGGAAGGTCAGCGGGAGATAAGGGCGGAGATAAAGAAGCTCTGGGAAAGCCAGGAGAAGCTCTGGAAGGGACAGGAAAAGTTGTGGGAGGAGGTCAAAAGACTCAGAGAGGGACAGGAAAAACTTTGGGAGAAGTATGACCAGCTCGCCCTGAGGTGGTAATCTCTTCCCCTTTTATAGACGAATCCGCACGCGAGGCTGCGGAAAAGCTGGGAGTTAGAATCTACACTGCAGGTGAGAAGAACAAAAGCTCCTGAGGTCAATCCCTGACCATGAAGTCCTCGAGAACGTCCTTCGCCTTCTCCCGCCTCTCCTGGTGCTGGACCAGGAAGCGCTCCACCTTCGCCGCGAGGTACTGCTTGCACTCGCCGCACAGCAGTTCTCCCCGGGTGCACGCGTCGTAGCGCTCTTTTATCTTCTCATCCTCTTCTTCGAAGATGTAATATAGGTACTGATAGACGGAGCACACGCCTGGCCTGCCTCCCAGCTCGCGCTGCAGCTTCGCAGTCTCGCGTCCGCCTGTGAAGGCGTTCATTATCTTGCGCCTGGCCTCGCGGGGCGAGTCGGTGGTGTAGATGCTGCTCTCGGGCTTGGAGGCCGACATCTTGTCTCCGCCGAGGAGGGAGGGGAAGAACTTGCAGTGAATCAGCGCAGGCTTGGGATAGCCGAGGTGCGGCGCGGCGTC
>JAADFX010000036.1 GCA_013152685.1 Methanobacteriota archaeon
ACCTGTAGAAGAGCATCGCAAAACTGCGCACCTCCTCCAGGAGGCGCAGCAGAGCCTCCTCGGGCAGGTGCTCAACCCTGCTCATGGGGTGCACTCCCGCCCTGAACAGCGCCTCCAGGCGGATGATGTTGCCCACCCCGGGGAACACCTCCTGGTTGAGCAGCAGGTCACCCACCAGCTCGTCCGCACCCTTCAGAAGGGGCAGGACTCTACCCGGGCTCCACTCCGGTGAGAGGATGTCCAGCTCCCACTCGCGCTGCGGTGCCGAGTGGAGCAGCCTGACGGAGCAGTTGTAGAAGTAGGCGCTCCTGGAGGCGCGGAGGCACAGCCTCACCTTCTCCCTGCTCCTGGTGAGCCGCCCCAGGGAGAAGCCGCCGTACATCAGGAAGTGAACCCTCAGGAAGACGCCCAGGTCCAGGAACAGCTCCTTCCCGAAGCTGAAGACCCGGTTTATCCTCCTGCCCTCCAGGAGGGAGAAGTCCAGCTTCCTGGAGTTGCCCCAGGCTTCTGCCACCCTCTCACCCTCGAGCTTCCGGAGCTCTTCGGCTATCACCCTTACCCCTGGACCCTCCATGCTACCACGCTACACCTTCTCCAGCAGGTAGTACCTCTCCCTCTTCCCCTCCGCCTCCTTCGCCCTGAGCAGCCTCAGGGCGAGCCCTTCAAAGCCCTGCGCAGCCCCGCCCTTGGCCACGAAGAGCACTCTGCCCCCGCGCCTGAGCCTGGGCAGAAAGCGCTTCAGAGCGAGAAGCGCATCTCCGGGAGGGAGGGTGAGGTCGGCAAGAATCACATCCAGCTCTGGCAGGCGCTCGACCTCGAAGGTGAAGGCGTCGGCGATGTAAACCCGCACATTCTCCCTCTCTGCCTCAATCTCCCTGAGCACATCCTCGAACTCCGCGCTGAACTCTATTCCCACAACAAGGGCTGCGCGCTCGCTGGCGTAGAGCAGAAAGCCTCCCGCACTCGAGCCCAGGTCGAGGACTCGCTCTCCACCTTTGAATATCCCCCACTCCCCGTCCAGCTCCGCCAGCTTCCAGTAGCCCTTAGGCACCTCAGGAGAGAGCACCTCCACCTCGGCCCCCGCCCTCACCCGCGCCGAGGGCTTTGTAACCACGCGCCCGTCAACGCGCACCTTCCCCAGCTTTATGGCGAGCTTCGCCTTCTCGCGGGTGGAGAAGTACCCCCTCGCCACCAGGAACCTGTCCAGGCGCATGCTAGAACTCCAGCTCCCTTCCGATGCCCCTCTCCCTGGCGAGGCGGTATGCGAGGGCCGCGGCGGCCACGTCCTGAATCGCGAGCCCCGTGGAGTCGAAGACTGTAATCTCCTCGTCGCTCTCCCTGCCCGGCTTCTTCCCAGCGACCACCTCGCCCAGCTCCGCATGTATGTCCTCGCGGAAGAGCTGGCGTTCTCGAAGAGGCACATTTATCTCGCCGCTGTGCTTCGCCTGCTCCCAGGCGTCCACCACGATCTTTGCGCGGCGCAGGATCTTCGGGTCGAGCTCCTGCTTCCCGGGCGCGTCCGCACCAATCGCGTTTATGTGCGTCCCCTCGCGTATCCACTCGTCCCTCACCACTGGCTTTCGCGACGGCGTGGTCGTCGTCACTATGTCGGCGCCGCACGCCTCCCTGACCTCGCAGGCTTTGATATCCACGCCGAGCTCCTTTCCCATCTCTTCGGCGAAGCGCTCCGCCGAGCTCAGAGTGCGGCTCGCCACAAGCACGCGCTCCAGATCGAAGAGCTCCGCAATCGCAAGCAGCTGCGCCCTCGCCTGCCTCCCGGCGCCCACCAGGCCGAGGGTTCTTGAGTCCTGCCTTGCGAGGTACTTCGCCGCAATCGCCCCGGCTGCGCCCGTGCGCGCGTCGGTGAGGTAGGTGGCGTTCATCACCGCAAGGGGCTGACCCGTGGCCGGCGAAACCAGCACGTAGCTCGCCATCACCGTGGGCAATCCCTGCGATGGATTCTCCGGGTGGACGTTCACTATCTTCACCCCCGCCCTGTCCAGCGAGGGTATGTACGCCGGCATTGCTCTGAGGTCGCCCTTCTCAAAGTAGAGGTACACCTTGGGGGGCATCTGCACCCTGCCCAGGCCGTGCTCCCTGAAGGCCTCCTCCACAGCCGCAATGACCTCTCCCATCTCCAGGAGGGCCTCCATCTCCCTGCCGCTGAGCCAGAGAATGCGCATGAGAATCTTTATCTATGACACTCTCTTATTAAACTTCTTATGCAGAGGCCCTACGTTATACTCAACGCAGGCATGACCCTGGACGGGAAGATAGCCACCCGGACCAGGGACACCAAGATCTCCGGAAAAGAGGACCTGGAGAGGGTGCACAGGATTCGCGAGCGCGTGGATGCCATAATGGTGGGCATAGGCACAGTGCTGGACGACGACCCGCGCTTAACGGTGCACAGGATTGAGAGCGAGAGGGAGCGGAACCCCACGCGGGTGGTGGTGGATTCCCGCGCGAGAACCCCTCCCGGCGCCAGGGTGCTGAGCGAGGAGGCACCCACAATAATCGCCGTGTCGAGGGCGGCGCCTGAGGAGCGCCTCAGGGTGCTGCGCGAGAGGGGTGCCAGCATTGTGGTGTGCGGAGAGAGCAGGGTGGACCTTCCTTGCTTGATGCGGGAGCTGTATGAGCGCGGAATTCGCAGCCTCCTCCTGGAGGGCGGGGGCACGCTGAACTTCAGCATGCTCCGCCACGGGCTTGTGGACGAGGTGAGCGTGGCAATCGCCCCGGTGCTGGTTGGCGGCAGAGAGGCGGTTACCCTGGTGGACGGCGAGGGCTTCGCCACCATAGAGGAGGGTGTCCACCTGAGGCTGAAGAGGTACTACCCCCTGGGGAAGGACTTCATCCTCGAATACGAGGTCGTGAGATGATCACCCTGGTGGGCACGGCTCACATATCCCGGGAGAGCGTCGCCGAGGTCCAGCGCACCATCGCTGAGCTCAAGCCGGCGGTGGTGGCGGTGGAGCTGGACGAGTTCCGCCTGCGCGGGATGAAGGAGCAGCACGATGTGCCTGTGGTGGACCTGATAAAGAGGAACAACGCCACCGTGGCGCTTATCAACATTCTGCTCGCCTTCCTGCAGCGCAGGCTGGGAGCCGAGGTGGGGGTGAAGCCGGGGAGGGAGATGCTCGCCGCCATTGAGATGGCGAAGCAGGTCAACGCGAGGGTGGCGCTCATCGACCGCGACATACGCATCACCATGCGCAGAGCGCTTGCGGAGATGTCCCTGAGGGAGAAGCTGAACATCGCCAGGGAGCTGCTCTCCTCCCTCTTCATAAGCGGAGAGGAGATAAAGCGGGAGATAGGCGAGGTGAAGAAGGAGGAGAACCTGCTGAACATAATAACAAGCATGCGCGAGTTCTCCCCCAACCTCTACAGGGTGCTGGTGAAGGAGCGGGACGCCTACATGGCGGCAAAGCTGCTGGAGCTGGAGAGGCGCCACGGCAGCGTGCTGGCGGTGGTGGGCGCTGGACACAAGCCCGGAATTGAGCGCTACCTGGCAGAGCCGGAAAAAATACCACCCCTCAAGGAGCTGGAGCACATTCCAAGGCGGAGGCTGACGCTGGGCAACTTTGTAAAGGTGGCCATCCCGGCGCTTGTGCTGGGCCTCTTCGCGCTCGCTCTGCTGCGGGGGGTGCCCATTCAGGGAAGCCTCGCCCTGTGGCTGGCGAACCACATGGTTCCCACCTTCATCGCCGTGCTCCTCGCCCGCGGCAGCCTCGCGGCGGCTGCGGCTGGTGCCCTTGCCTCGCCCCTGACGTCGCTGAACCCGCTCATCGCAGCCGGGTGGTTTGCAGGCTTCGTGGAAGCCAAGGTGAAGCGCGTCACCGTTGGCGAGGTCTCGGCGATGTTCAAAGCAGCCAGCACGGGGGAGCTCTTCCGCAACAGGGCTTTTCGCGTGCTTCTTGTTACAGCCTTCGCCAACCTGGGCTCAATGCTGGGCACTGCTATTTCTTTTCCGACGATAATCCTGCCCCTCTATCAGAAGATTTTTGGTGTTTAGGATGCGGCTGCTGGACTTCCTGAAGTTCTATCTGGTGATGCTGACCCTGCTCTTCCTGGGGATGAGCCTCTTCAGCCTGAGCACAGAGCAGAAGGTGCTCATCTTCCTGCTCGCCACCCTGGCTTCGCCCACCCTCTTCCGCCACTTCCTGCGCCTCAGGGGGGTGAGGAAGGGGGACCTGGTGCTGGTGTCCTACTCCCAGCGCAGCCAGTTCGGCACCATATTTCAGAAGGAGCTGGGCAGGGCTCTGAGCCAGGGTAAAGAGGGCGAGGTTATTGAGGTGGAACTTCCGGGAAGGGTGGCAAAGGGCGAGGTGAAAAGCGTGGGTGGCTTCGTTTTCCCTCCCGAGGTTAGCCTTCTCTTCTACGAGGAGGCAAAAGCTGAGAGGAGGCGAGAGCACTGAGGCTGGCCTTCACCGCCCGCGAGCTGAGGGAGCTGGCGATCTCCGCCATAGTTATTGCCTTTGTGTTCGCCTACCACCCCTCGCGGGGCATACCCGACCTGCCGTTGCTCCTCGTTGCCCTGCTCGCAGTGAGCCTGGGCTTTATTTTCCACGAGCTGGCGCACAAGTTCACCGCCCAGCGCTTCGGGTGCTGGGCGGAGTACCGCATGTGGGAGCTGGGACTGATAGGGGCGCTGTTCCTGCGCGTGGTCACCGGCTGGCTCTTCATAGCTCCGGGGGCGGTGTACATCGTGCCCGGCTATGCAGGGATCTCAAAGCGCGAGGACGGGATAATCTCCGCCTCCGGCGCCATCGCCAACCTGACGCTGGCGATAATCTTCATGCTCATAGGCTTCGAGTTCGGGGCGAGGATAAACGCCTGGCTGGCGCTCTTCAACATGATACCCTTCCCGCCCCTGGACGGCTCCAAGGTCATAGGCTGGAACTTCGCCGTCTGGGGGGTTATAGTTGCGCTGGCGATACTCCTGCTTAGACCCTAGGCTTACTCCCTAGGCTTACTCCCGCGTCGCCTCATAAACGAGGCGCCGCATCTCCTGAATCTCCTCGTTGGTGGGAATCTCCTCGGGGCACACCTCCCTGCACGTGCCGCAGGTGGTGCACAGGTAAAGGCCTTCTTCCACCGCTATGGCGAGGCGGTTGAGCTTGTCCCTGGGGTCGTGCACAAATCTCGCAAGAATTCTGAAGAGCATCGGACCCGCGAAGGCCTTGCTGTGGGTGTGCGAGGGGCAGGAGCTCATGCAGGAGCTGCACTCTATGCACTTCTTGAGCTTCTCCAGGCGCCTTAAGTGCTTTGCGAGGAGCCTCTCTATCCTGACCTCCCTCTTCCTGCCCCTGTGCAGGTAGGGACGAAGGGAGGCGATCTTGGGGTAGTTCTTCTGCGTGGCCACGACAAGGTCCTTTATCACCGGGAAGTTGCGCAGGGGCTCCAGGAGCATGCCTTCCGTAACGTCGGTCCTGCACGCGAGCACCGGCTTGCGGTTCGCCAGCACAGCGCAGGAGCCGCACTGCCCTGCCCTGCAGGAGCTCCTGTAGGCGATGTTGGCGCCGTAGCGCTCATTTATCTGCTGCAGGGCGTCGATTATCTTCATGTGGGGGTGGTGCTCCACCTCGTAGCTCTCGTATCGTGGTTCATCCTCCGTCTGGGGGTTGTACCTGAAAACTGTTATCTTCATCCTCAACCCTCACGGCGCAAGAGTTGTTATTACCGGGTCAACGGTTTTTACGACCATTCCGTCTGCTGCCCTTGAAACCACGATGTTCTTCACCCACCGCGGGTCCTCCTCGGGGTAGTCGCTACGGAAGTGCGCCCCCCTGCTCTCGGTGCGCAGAAGCGCACTCCTGGCTATCATCTCCGCCACGAGGAGCATGTTGTCCAGCTCCACCGCAGCGAGGAGCTGGAGGTTGTACCTCAAGCCCGCCTCCACGGTTACCTCGTTCAGCCTGCTCCTGAGCTGGGCTATCTCGCGGAGCGCCTCCTCCAGGCTCTGCCTGCTGCGCACTATCCCCACCTTCTCCCACATGGTGCGCTGCAGCCGGGAGCGCACCTCATAGGGAAGAACACCCTCGCCGGACTCGAAGCGGAATATTCTGTCGTGCTCCTCCTCCAGCGCCTTCCTGGGAACGCTGGCGTAGCCGTGCCTCTTCGCCTCCTCAGCGGCGTTTTTGCCGGCGATGGCGCCGAAAACCTGCGTCTCCGCCAGAGAGTTGCCCCCCAGGCGGTTGGCGCCGTGCACGCCCCCATTAACCTCTCCGCAGGCGAAGAGGTTTCTCAGCCGAGTGCTCCTGCAGTCCTCGTGGGTGCGCACCCCGCCCATGAAGTGGTGGGCGCTGGGCGAGACTTCCATGGGCTCGCGGCGTATGTCCACGCCCACATCCAGAAACTGCTTGAGCATGGTACCCAGCTTCTGCTCTATGACCTCGTCCGGCACGTGGGTGAGGTCCAGGTAGACGCCTCCATTTGGCGTACCTCTGCCCTGGGAGATCTCGGTGAAGATGGCGCGGGTTACCACATCCCTCGTCGAGAGCTCCATCCTCTCCGGGTCGTAGCGCGCCATGAAGCGCTCCCCTTTTGCATTGTACAGCTTTCCACCCTCGCCGCGCACCGCCTCCGTCACGAGGAGGCCGCTCGCCGAGGGGGGATAGACCATCCCCGTGGGGTGGAACTGCACCATCTCCATGTCTATGAGCTCAGCGCCGGCGTTGTAGGCCAAAGCGTAGCCGTCACCCGTCTTCTGGTAGGGGTTTGTGGTGATGGAGTAGAGCCTTCCCGCCCCGCCGGTGGCGAGCACAATCGCCTTCGCCTTGAAGAGCAGGAAGCGCCCGTGGATCAGGTCGAGGCCCGTTGCGCCGGTGAGCCTGCCATCGCCGGTGAGAAGGCGCGTGATTGCCACCTCCTCCAGCACCTCAACGCCCACGCGGTAGGCCTCCTCCTTGAGGGCGCTCATCATCTCATGCCCCGTTCTGTCACCGCGGTGCACAGTCCTGCGGAAGCGCTGCCCGCCGAAATAGCGCTGGTCAAACTTCTCGGGCTCTATTCTGTCGAAGGCGGCACCGAACTGCTCCAGCTCAATTATCCGCTTCGGGGCGTCCCTCACCAGGATCTCCACCAGCCTCTGGTTGTTGAGGAAGCGCCCGCCTATGACGGTGTCCTCAAAGTGGAGCTGCTGGCTATCCTCGGGGTCAACAAAGCCAAAGGCGGCGTTGTAGCCGCCCTCTGCCATTACCGTGCAGCCACTCCTGCCGAAGAGGCCCTTGACCACCAGCAGCACGTCCACATTCTGCTTCCGCGCCTCAATTGCAGCCCTCGCTCCGGCGCCACCACCGCCCACAACGAGCACATCACACTGATACACGTCATCAACCAGCTCCATGGCAACGCCTCGACCCTTAAGCGGAGCTTACCGAAGGGAAAGATTCCAAAAAATTTTCAAAGGTTATGCTCTCTTCAGCTTCTCGGGCCCGTAACTCAGTCTGGCTAGAGTGGCTGGCTCTTAACCAGTTAGTCGCGGGTTCAAATCCCGTCGGGCCCGCTCATTTCCCACTAAAGAAAATATTTCCAGGAGGGAAACTGACTGCAAATTCAGCGCAGCTGTGATTGCGCTACGAGTCCAGT
>JAADFX010000037.1:0-19343 GCA_013152685.1 Methanobacteriota archaeon
AAGCTCGTAGAATTTAATAACCATATGGTGATTTGGTTTTTCAATTGTGATTATTTCCCCATCATATTCGGGATTGTCAATCCATTTCTTTGCTTCTTCAAGATTTACATAAATTTCTTTATAGTTCATTTTATGATTTTTATTTCTATTTTTATCCTTTAAAACTAATCCTTTCACCGCTAAATATAAAGAAGTAATCCGTTGCTGGCCATCAATAATGTAATATACAAAATCACCTTCAGGTGGTTCTTTAAAAATTTCATTCCCTATCCCCTTAACAGATCTTAATCTGTCTTTGGTTTTCCACAAAATAAAGGTTCCTATAGGGTACCCTTTTATTATACTGTCGAGTAACTTTGCTACTCGCTCTTTTTCCCAAATGAAATCTCTCTGAAATTTTGGGATTTGATATACTCCATTTTCTATATTTATCATGAGCTCATTATATTTTCTTGATATAGGTTTGGGTTGATTCATTTTTAAAGCACCTCCATTTAACGATGATGGACATTTCAATCAACCTCAATCAGGCGGTACTCGGCGCTTCCCAGGGCGAGGCGCTGCGCCTCGAGGAGCTGCACCCTCGTGTCCAGGTCCTCGAAGAGGGACTCGAACTTCCTCGCGCCCCTCGCCCTGCTCTCCTCGCTCAGCAGGGTGTTCTCCAGCCCCTGCGAGCCCTCGATCAAATCCAGGGAAGCTCTGTCTATTGCGAGGGCATCCCGCGAGGCGAGCACCCCTATGTCGGGGACGATGGGGTTGTCGCTGAAGGCGCAGCAGTCGCAGTGGGGAGTTACCTCAACCAGGAAGTTGAAGAACAGGAAGTTTTCCCTGCCCTTTGCCTCGAGCACCGCCTTTGCAGCAGCTGCGATGCGCTTGCTTAGAGTGGCGTTGTCCGTCCACCTGAGCAGAATTGCGTCATGCTCGCAGTACTCCTCGCACCCGTTGCACCTTATGCAGCGCTCCGCCTCTATTCGGGGAGGCGAAATCGCCCCGCCCGGGCAGTGCTCGGCGCAGGCGTTGCAGAGGGTGCACCTCTCCGCGTCTATTGCGGGAGGAGCATCGATGTGCAGGTCGTACTTCGTGGGCTTTGCGACGCAGCCGACGCCAATGTTCTTAATCGCCCCTCCGAAGCTTGAGCTGAAGTGCCCTGTGAAGTGGGTGAGCGCAACCACCTTGTCCGCCTCGAGGATCGCCTTCGCCACCAGAACCTCGTCAAGCGCCGCATCGCTGAGCTTCCTCGGCACGCCGTCGAAGCCGAGTAAGCCGTCGGCTATGACTATTGGCGCGTCCAGGGTTTCGAAGGTGTAGCCGTTCTCCCGGGCGATTTTTATTCTGCCCGGCGCGCTGCTGCGGTCGTACCTCATCCCCAGCCCGGTGGTCTCTGTAACAAAGGGCTCGCCTCCGGCTCGCTTCACCAGCTGCACCACTTTCCTGATGTAGACGCTGCGCACAGTGCGGGTGGTGCCGTGGTCGCCGAAGTGCACCTTAACTGCGACCAGGTCGCCCCTGTCTATAAACTCCTCCAGCCCAGCCGCCGAGGCGAGCCTCTCCAGGCGCGAGACCAGGCTGTAGCTCCTGTTCGCCCAGTGCTCTCCGTCTCTAACCGGAGCGCGAGAGCTCAGCAGGTAAACATCACTCGACATCCGCAATCCCCCGCTCGGTTATCACAAACCTCGCCCTCAATCCCTCTGGCAAAGAGCGGTGGCGGCGCAGTATAACCTCGCGCACCTCCCCCCGGCGCGTTATCTCCAGGATCGCCTTGCTCCAGTACCTGAGCACATCCCCTGCAATAGGCTCCGCCCCCGAGCCGTTCATCGCTGAGTAAACCTGATTGGTGATTATCACCGGGAGGTTGAACCTCCTCGCTATGGCCATGAGCTTTGCCATCTGCCTGCTCAGCGCGCGGTTGAGCATGCTTGCTGTGTCGTCGTCGCGGTCCAGGCGGTACAGCGAGACCGCAGAGTCGAGAACCACCAGCCCAAAGTTCTCATCCATCACCTGCTCTATGTTCTCCACCAGGAAGCACTGCTCCTCGAAGGTGCTCGCCTCGTAGAAGTAGGCCCTCTCCATCACGCGCTCATAGTCATCTCCAGCTATCTGCATGAGCCTCTCCAGGGAGCGCCCCCCCTCGGTGTCGATGAATACGGCGCGCTTTCCGCGCCTGACGGCGCTCACAGTGTAGAGCAGGCACAGGTTGGTCTTGCCCACGCCGGGGGGGCCGTAAATCTGGGTTATTATTCCGCTCTCCACGCCCCCGGAGAGGATTTCGTCCAGCGCCGAGCCTATGGGGAGCTTCCAGGCCTCTGCCCTTGCCCTGTACGCCTCAAGCCCGGCGCTGCCGTTCTCTGACATCGTATAAAGATGGTTGTGGAGAGGATATAAAGGTTCTCACCTTCACTTTTCCGGCGCTCTCGGGCAAGGGGTATATAGGCACCACTGCAAGCTTAAGGCAGGTGAGAGATAATGAAAGCCGGAAAATTCTGCTTCAACTGTGGTACCGCCCTTGAGTACAGCGGCACAACGCTGGAATGCCCCTCCTGCAGGGCGGTGTACCACAACCTCATCATCTCGGAGTGCGAGTTTGCGGAGGGCGAGGCCAGGGTGGTGGAGCTGAGCATCGCCGCCGACATAACCTTCAAGCTTCCAGCGCAGGTGGCGCAGCACGGTCTGGCAAAACCCCTGGCGCATGCGTAGCTAAAAGTCGTCATAAACCGCTATAGCGCGCGGGAGGCAGCTTTCAACCACAGCTTCGCAGTCACACTCGTCGCAGGCATCGGGATTGACCACATTGGAGACGCCGTTTATGAGCCTGAACACCTGCGGGCACAGCATCTCGCACTTTCCGCAGCCTATGCATGCGCGCTGGTCGACGACGGGAATCATGCCCAGGAAGCGACGCCTAACCAGATAAAATATTAAAATGCTCCACGGCGATAATCACCCATGCGCTTTGACGTGCTCGTTGTTGGCGGTGGTCCCGCCGGCTTAATCGCCGCGCGCGACGTGGCAGGGCAGGGCTACGACGTGCTGCTGGTGGAGGAGCACCCGGAGATAGGCGAGCCGGTGCAGTGCTCCGGTTTGTTCAGCATCCGCGGACTGAAGCAGCTGGAGGTTGACCTCCCGAGGCGGGCGATCGCGGGCGTTATCCGCGGGGGGCGCTTCTTCTCACCCGGTGGAGAGGAGCTTGAGGCATACTCGAAGCTTGACCGCGCCTACGTGGTGGAGCGCAGACTCTTCGACAAGGAGCTGGCAAAGCAGGCTGCGCGCGCCGGCGCCAGGATAGCGCTGAAGACGAGGGCTAAAGGGCTTAGGTTAGGGGAAAAGGCGAAGGTGGCGCTGGAGAGCAGTGGAAGGGAAGAGGTGGTCGAGGCGGAGGTGGTGATCGCCGCCGACGGCGTGCGCTCCCGCGTGGCTTCTCAGCTCGGACTCAGCACCCCGAGGAGGATAGTGGCGGCGACGCAGGTTGAGGTGGAGAGCGCAGAGGTTGAGGAGGACATAGCCGAGCTGTACTTCGGCTCGCGCTGGGCTCCAAACTTCTACGCCTGGCTCCTGCCCAAGGGCGAGGTCTGCGAAGTCGGCGTCTGCGTGCGCGGCGGCGGGCATCCACCCCGCGTTTACCTAGAGAGGTTTATGAGGGAGCACCCCATTGCAGGGCGGAAAATCACTGGCAGGAGCCGGCTGGAGTACGTAAAGGGCGCCTTTCCGGTGGCACGGCCAAAGGACACCTTCGCAGAGCGGGTGCTCCTGGTGGGCGACGCCGGAGGCTTTGTGAAGGCGAGCACCGGTGGGGGGGTTATCACCGGCGGGATCTCTGCAAGGCTTGCTGCGAGGGCGTGCTGCCTTGCCCTCGAGGAGGGCGACTTCTCGGCGCAGTTTTTCAGGGAGAACTATGAGCGCGCCTGGAAGGCAGAGCTGGGGAGGGAGCTGGAGGTGCACGAGCTTATCCGCAGGGTGTTCGACTCCCTCAGCGATAGCGAGATAGACGCGCTCTTTAAGGTGGCCAGGGAAGAGGACATCCCCTCGCTCATGGTAAAGTTCCCCGACACGGACCGCCCCTACGAGTTCTTCATGCAGCTCCTGGAGAAGGAGCGCTTCGTCAGGGCAATAGAGAGGTTTCTGAGGCTGGAAATCTAATCCTCCCTCACCACCTCAATCATCTGCCCCTCGCGGAGGCGAAGCTCCGGATAGGGGAACCTTGCTCTGCCTGCTTCGATGACCCTGACAACCTGAAAGGGCAGCTCTCCGATGCGCTTCCCTGCAAGGGAGGAATCCACCCGCATAAACTCGCGCCTCTTCCGGCGCAGCACCCTCCCCGGAGGGGCTATCTCCAGCCTGCCCTCCTCCTCGAGTTTGATGAGGGTGTCCACTATCCTCCTGCCCGAGTCGCCCCCGCCGAAGGGGTTCTGCGCGCGCCTCATCGCTTGGTAAACCCTCTCGTCGCCGAGAATGCGCCCCACGGTGCGCAGTATTCCCGCCTTCTCAACTCCCGCGAGCACATTGCCCCCCGCCTCTATGGTCTCCGGTCTCTCCGTTGAGGTGCGCAGGGTTACGCAGGGCGTGTGGAGCACTATCGCCTCTTCCTGCACACCTCCTGAGTCTGTGAGCACCAGCTTTGCCCTGCTGAGCAGCATCAGGAAGTCCAGGTAGCCCACAGGCGGGAGAAGGTGGAGCTCCTCCTCAGCCCTCTTCAGGAGCCCGAATTCCTCCAGCCTCTGCCGCGTGCGCGGGTGCACCGGGAAGACCACCCTCTCGCGCAGCTCAAAGAGCGCCTCCATTATTCCAGAGAGCCTCTCCTTGCTGTCCACATTCTCTGCGCGGTGAAGCGTGAGGAGGAGAAAATCCTCGGGCACAGCCTCGAGGATTCGTGATTTCTCCCGCGCTATCTCCAGGTTCTGAAGGGTGGCGTCCACTATTGTGTTGCCCACGATGAATATCTTCTCCGGCGGAATCCCCTCCTCTATGAGGTTGAGCGCCGCCCTCTCGGTGGGGGCAAAGAGCACCTCGCTCACGTGGTCGGCAATAATGCGGTTGACTTCCTCCGGCATTGTGCGGTCGAAGCTTCTCAGCCCTGCCTCAACGTGGGCGAAGGCCACGTGGAGCTTGGCACAAGCTAAGGCGCAGCTGAGCACCGAGTTGGTGTCGCCCTCTGCAATCACAGCGCTGGGCTTCTCCTTCAGGATTATCTCCTCAAGAGCTTCAAGGGCACGGGCGGTCTGGTAGGCGTGGCTTCCCGAGCCCACCTCCACGTTGTACTCGGGCTGGCGGAGCCTGAGGTCGCGTATAAAGCTCCAGAAGAGCTCGTCGTCGTAGTGCTGCCCCGTGGTAACAAAGGTGTACTCCACACCCCTGGCTTCAAGCTCCCGCATCACCGGCGAGAGCTTTATAACCTCCGGGCGGGTGCTCGCCACCACCAGGGCGCGCATTACATTATCTCCTCCCTGAGCCTCACCACCTCGCCTATGACGGTGATTGCCGGCGGCGTGAGCTTCGCCTCCTGCGCCCGCTCTATTATGTCCTCGAGGGTGCCGGTTATGACCCTCTGCTCCTCCAGGGTGCCCTTCTCAATTATCGCCACGGGCGTGCTCGGAGGGCGCGACTTCTTAAACTCCTCTATAATCTTCGGAAGGTTCTTCACGCCCATGAGGATGACAATGGTGTCCCCCTTCAGGGATGCGTAGTCCAGGCGCTCCTCCTTTTTCTCCGCCAGGTGCCCTGTTACCAGCACCACGCTTGAGGCTATGCCGCGGTGGGTTATGGGAATCCCCGCAAGCGCGGGCACGGCGATGGCGGAGCTCACTCCGGGCACGACCTCCACGGCTATGCCGTGCCTGCGCAGCGCAATCGCCTCCTCGCCGCCTCTCCCGAAGACGAAGGGGTCGCCCCCCTTCAGGCGGACCACCAGCTTTCCCTCCTTCGCCTTCTCAATCAGGAGCCGGTTTATCTCCTCCTGGGTGAAGGTGTGCCTCCCCGCCTGCTTGCCCACGTATATCAGCTCTGCTCCCGGTTTTGCGTAGGCGAGGAGCTTCCTGCCCACCAGGCGGTCGTACACTATAACGTCCGCGCTCTGGATGAGCTTCATCCCCTTTACCGTTATCAGCTCCGGGTCTCCGGGACCGCCACCCACCAGGTATACCTTCTTCATCACCCCAGCCCCAGGCTTCTTCTGAGCACCTCTGCGTTCACCTCGCCCGCCGAGGCAAGCTTATTCTCCGCCACGTCGTTCACCACGACCTTAGCCGGCGCAAATATCGCCGGGTTTATCTTGTAGAAGTCGTAGTTCGCCTCCCTGAAAATCTCCTCGAAGGTCTTGCCGTACGCGGGCGAAAGCGACGACGGAAGCTCCTCGGCGGGTATGCCCTCACCCGCGAGGTAGACCTCGCCGCCGTAGATTATCATGTCATTGGTAACCCCCATCATCTTTGCATCATCTCCCACCAGGGGTGCCACCGGAGCCGTGCCCAGGGCGGAGTGTATCCCAGTGGTGTCGTAGCCCAGGTGCTGGGCCTTGTAGAGGGCGGTCTCCACAACTCTTGCGGAAATCTGCACCGCTCCCGCGAGGGAGGAGGTTCTTGCTATGAGTATGTACAGGTTCTCCTCCGCAACGCCGCACGCCTCGGCGATGCTCTGCACCACCTCTTCGTTAGGATATTTTCCAGCCTCGAGGGCGATGAGCGCCTCTTTACTCTCCTCTTCATAGCCCAGCGCCTCGTAGGTCTCCTTTGGCTTCTTTGCCAGTATCCTCGCCGGACCCGAGCCCAGGGAGAAGAAGCCCTCGCCCTTTATGCTCCAGCCAGCCTTCTGGGAGCCCAAACACGCGATCGCAGGCCTTCGCACAGCTACCTCGACAGCGGGGAGGGTTGCAAAGCCGTAGTCGCGCATTCGGAGGGTTACCTCTCCCAGGCCGCCCATGCAGGCTTCTGCGAAGAGCACGCCCGCGGCGAAGCTTCCCTTCGCCTTTACGCCGCAGTCGATCAGCGTGGCTTTGCCAACTTTGGCGACGCCTATCCCCAGCTCATCCTGACGGCTAATCATCTCCCGTGCAATCTCGCATGCGGAGCGGTTCAGATTCATGGCAACTCACCTTTCTTAAAAATCGGCACAGGGTATATAAACCCAGCCATTTAAACAAGTTTTACATGTTAAACTTGTAATACATAAGCATGATCAAAACCTTTCGCGGTATAGACGAGGAGGTTTTCAGGAAGTTTAAGGCGGAGGCTGTCAGGCAGGGTGTGAGCCTGGGCAGAGCCCTGACGGGAGCTATGAAGCTGTGGTTAGATAAGCAAAAAAAGCCCGGGAAGAGGGGGAGCCTGCTGCAGCTTAAGCCGGTGGACTGGGGGAAGGGCACCGAGAGGGCAAGCGTGGAAGTCGATGAAATACTCTACGGTGATTAGATGTCTGCCTTTATAGACACCTCCGCCATAGTGGCCTACTACAACTCCAGGGACCAGCACCACGCGCAGGCTGTGGAGGTACTCTCAAAGGCGGCTGGTGGGGAATACGGCAGACTTTTTATTTCCGACTATGTGTTTGATGAGGCAGTCACAGTCACCCTCGTCAGAACCAAGGACCTAGAGCTTGCGGTTAGGCTTGGCGAGGTTCTGCTCAACTCTGAAGTTGAAGTTCTCAGGGTGGATGAGGACGCCTTCGACCTCGCGTGGAGAATCTTCAGGGAGGTGGGGCTGAGTTTTACCGACTGCACCATTCTGGCTTTAATGAGACTCTACGGCATTCCAACACTGATAACCTTCGACAGGGGTTTTGCGGGGATGGGTGTGAGGATGGTGCCGTAAAAGGGTGAAGTTGCATAGAGAATGGATTAAATCACCGAGTTCAGCTCCTCCAGCAGCCTCTCCAGGTCGAGCTTCCTGAGCTTTGCCTGCTTCTCAATGGTGGAGAAGGCATCGCACTCGCATATGCCGTAGCGGTTCAGGAGTTCTGCTGCGCGGGGGTAATCCCTGTAAACCTCATATACGCGCGTCCTGGCGGTTATCCTCATCAGTACTTCCTCCCGAAGGCCAAGTAACCAGTATGCCCCAGCATCCTGGTTTTCGGGCGGGTTCCCACCTTCTTGACCTCAATCTCCCGCTCCAGCACCTCTATAACCCGCGTGTCCCTGAAGTTCGCCTCCTGCATCGCGAGGTACGCCTTGCGTATCTGCTCTATGTAGGGGTTGTACGCCACAACGAAGCCTCCGTGGCGCAGCGCACTGTGGGCATGGGGAATCGCCAGCCAGGGGTCGGGCATGTCGAAGACCACAGCGTCCACCTCGCGCTCCTCTATGCCCTGGCGCACGTCTGCGAGCTTCGCCACTATCCTGTCCTCCACCCCGGCGAGGGCGAAGTTCTTCTTTGCAATCTCCAGGTGGTCCTCGCGAATCTCGTAGGTGTAGACCTTACCCTCCTCTCCCACTATGTGCGCCAGGTAGATTGCCAGCGCACCCGTGCCCGTGCCCGCCTCCACCACGCGCGAGCCCGAGCCTATGCCGGTGTAGGCTATTATGGGCCCAATCTCCTTCTTCATCACTATGCTCCCCGCGCGGGGGAGCTTGTCGTAGTAGTCCACGATGCTCGGCTCCAGCAGGTAGAACTCGTGCCCCAGGTGGGAGTGGAGCCTATCCCCGGGTTTGGCGCCGCTGAGCTTCACCACCCCCAAGCTGGTGTGGAACTCCTCCACATCCTCGCGCAGAAGGTACTTCTTGCCCCGCCTGTCTATGAGCAGCCTCACCTTGCCCAGCCCCTGTAGAACAGCACGTACACCACCAGAATCAGCAGCAGGGTGAGCAGCAGCACAGTCTTAACACTCTGCGCGTCGCTGCCGAAGACTATGGGGAAGGGACCTATCAGCACCACGCCGCCTCCCTTCACTTCCGCCTTGCCCTCGCCGCCTCTCACAGCGAAGCTCAGCATGCCGGCGAATATAAGCAGCATGCCTATGAGCACCAGCAGCATCCCGGCACCTATGAGCTCTTCCCTCATGCTGCCCACCAAAGTTTTTTATACAACCGGATAGTTATTGACTATGATTTCCTTCTTACTTCCGGAGGCCTAACATGTCAAAGCTTGATGAATTTCTTGCCATGGACATAAGGAAGTTCATGGTAATACCCATTGCCATGCTCATCGCCGGCATAGCGGTGGTGGTGACCGGCTACACCTCGGGCACGCTTCCAATGAGCATCGACTTCAAGGGCGGAACCCTTCTCATTGCCCCCTACCCGGGGGAGGGCATGGAGGCGAGTGTTGAGGAGCAGCTCCGGGAGGAGTTCGGTTACGAGGTAAAGACGCGGGTTGTCACCAGTGCCCTGGGCGACAGGGAGCTCGAGATCTTCATAAACAAGGACCTCACCAGTGCAGAGATGAAGCGCGTCCGGGAGGTGCTCTCCCGCTTCGGCATACCCGAGGAGAGCATAGCCAGCGACATAATCTCCCCATCCCTGGGGGAAACCTTCTTCAGGCAGGCGATATACGCCATGCTCTTCGCCTTCGGCTTCATGGCGGTGACCATATTCCTCAGGTTCAGGACCTTCGTGCCCAGCTTTGCGGTGGTGCTCTCCGCCTTCTCCGACATCGTGGTGACCCTTGCGGTGATGTCTCTGCTGGGAATTGAGCTCTCCAAGGGCTCGCTTCTTGCCCTGCTTCTGCTGGTGGGCTACTCCGTGGATACCGACATACTGCTCACCACCCGCATGCTCGTGCACAGGGAGGGCGACCTGGTGACCAGGATAAAGCGGGCCATGGAGACGGGTTTGACCATGAGCATAACCACCTTCACCGCCATGTTTGTGCTCTACCTGGTGTCAAACTCCAAGGTGCTGGACGACGTGGCACTGGTGATAATGATAGGCATGCTGGTGGACATAATCAACACCTGGATTCAGAACGTGGGGATACTCCGCTGGTACGTTGAGAGGAGAGCGAGGGCATGAGCTACGAGGAGATATTCAGGATACGCAGGGTACAGGTCCTCATGGTTTTTGTGGGGCTCTCACTCCTGGTGCTCTACACCAACGGGCTCTCCCTGGGCTGGGACCTGAGCGGCGGGAGTGAGCTCAAGGTTAAGACGGAGTACCCCCTGCCCTACGTAACGCCGGACGGCACCACAGTGACCATGGAGCTGGTGGTGGAGATTCTGGAGAAGCGGCTCAACGGCCTGGGGATTAAGGACTTCTCCATCTCCCCCTGGGGTACCCAGTACCTTATTATCGACTTCGCGGGCACCCAGCCGGAGCAGGCGAGGGAGCTGATTGAGAGGCAGGGCAAGCTGGTGGTGAAGGTGGGCAACCGCACCGCCTTCACCGGCGCCGAGCTGGTGCGCATTGCCCCCTACACCAAGAGCATAAGCACCGGAAAGTGGCAGGTGCCCTTCACAATAAGCGAGGAGGCGGCGCAGCGCTTCCGTGAGGTGGCTCTTCTTGCGCTGCGCGACGCGGGCATATCCCCAGAAAACGTCACCAACTTCGAGGCGCTCTCCAGGGACCCGCGCGTTCCCTGGGTGGAGATGTACCTGGACGACGTGCTGGTGAACAGCGCCCCCATCGGTGGCAGCCTGTGGCAGGAGTTCATTGTCGCCGGCAAGGCTCCGCGCGACCTGGTGCTGGAGACGGGCTCAGATGAGGAGGCAGAGGCAGAAGCTAGGAGCGTCGAGGTTGTGCTGCGCTCGGGAGCGCTGCCCATAAAGCTGGAGGTCATCTCTGTCTCCAGCGTCCCCCCCGAGCTCGGAATGCAGTTCGCGAGAAACGCAGCAATCGCTGGCTTCTTTGCGATTGTGTCGGTTGCCCTGGTTGTCTTCCTGCGCTACAGGAGGGCCGGGATAGTTCTGCCGATAATAGCCACGGGCGTGAGTGAGGTCATAATCATTCTCGGCGTCGCATCCCTCATAAGGTGGGACCTTGATTTGCCCGCAATCGCGGGGATAATCGCCGCCGTTGGTACAGGTGTTGACGACCAGATTGTGATAACCGACGAGGTGCTGCTGCAGCGGGGATACTCCATGCGCTCCCGCATAAAGCGCGCCTTCTTCATAATCTTCTCCGCCTGGTTCACCACCGTCGCCGCCATGGTGCCGCTGTTCATGATAGGCATGGCTGCCCTGAAGGGCTTTGCCATCACCACCATCCTGGGCGTCACCATAGGCGTTCTCATAACCCGTCCGGCATATGCGAAGGTGGTGGAGCACCTCTTCGGAAAAACTAAAAAGGTGAAGAAGAGGAGAAGGAAGAGGTAGAGCATGTACGTTATAATAGTGGGCGCTTCAAAGATTGGGCTCGCGCTGGCGAGGCTCCTGATAGAGGAGAAGAGCAACGTTGTTATTGTGGAGAAGGACGAGGCCAAGGCGAAGGAGATAGCGGAGGAGATAGACGCGCTGGTGATAAACGGGAGCGGCACCGAGATAGATGTGCTCAACGAGGCCGGGGCTGAGAAGGCGAACGTCATAGTCAGCGCCACCAGCGACGACGCCGTGAATCTGATGGTGTGCGAGCTGGCGCGCATGCTTGGAATACAGCGCAGGATAACCCTCTCCCAGAACCCCAAGCACGAGGAGATCTTCAAGGAGGTGGGGGTGGAGCAGATAATCTACCCCAGCAGGACGATAGCCAAGTACATCCGCAACCTCATCCTGCGCCCCGGAGTTAAGAGTGTGCTCACCACCATGCAGGATGCGGACATAATCGAGATCACCATCCCCGAGGACGCGCTGGTGGTGGGGAGGCAGATCCGGGAGATAGGCATGCCGGAGGGCTCTACGATAGCTGCGATACACAGAAATGGGGAGCTGATTATCCCCCGGGGGAGCACTGTGCTCAAGGCGGGGGACAGGCTCACCATCCTGGCGAAGACGGGTGTTGTGGAGAAGGTGGCAAACCTGATAAAGGAGAAGTCCTAGCTCCTTCTCAATGCCGTGAGCAGGGTTAGCACCGGGATGATCTCCAGCCTGCCTATCCACATGTGGAAGAGCATCACCACCTTTTCTATGCTGTTGTACTCCGTGAGCACCACTAAGCCATTGTTGCCCTGCGCCGAGGATATCATGAACAGCGCCTCCATCAGGTCGTGCCCCAGGTAGATGAAGATGAAGGTGCCGATGGCCAGGAAGAAGAGGTAGAGCAGGGCGAAGAGCAGCGTGGAGAAGACCTCCTCCTCGCTGAAGACCTTGTCCTGAACCTTGAAGGGTATCACCCTCCTGCGGGGGGAGGTGATCTTGCGGATGAACCACTCTATGGCCTTGAGTATAATCACAAAGCGTATCACCTTCAGCCCGCCCGCTGTGGAGCCGTAGCCCCCGCCGATGTTCAGCAGCAGGAGGAGGTAGTACTGGGAGAGCTCGCTCAGAGAGGCGATGTCTATGCTGGTGAAGCCGGTGGTGGTCAGGGCGGAGATGGTGGTGAAGAGCGCATCTATCGCCGGCACGCCGTCCATGTAGAGGAGGAAGGAGAAGAGGGCGATTATCGCGAAGATTGCCCTGACCTCTATGTTGGAGAAGAACTTCCTGAAGTCGCCCTCCATCCAGCGCTGGTGGAGCGCAAAGCTTATTCCGCCCAGGAGCATGAAGAGCATCGTCACCAGCTTCAGCGCGGGAGGCTCGCTCATGTAGCTGTCGTCGTTGGGGGAGAAGCCGCCCGAGGAGATTGCGGTAAGCGCGTGGTTCACCGCCTCAAAGACGGAGGCGCCGCTCAGGTAGAGCACCAGTATGGCTGCGAGGGTGAGGTAGGAGTAGATGTAGAATATCTTGCGTGCGGTGCGCGCCATGCTCGGCTCCAGGCGCTCGCTCCTCGCCTCGGCGACGTAGAGCTTGGCGGCGACGTTGGTGGGGGCGAAGATGGCCAGGAAGAGCACCACTATGCCCACGCCGCCCACCCACTCGGTGAGGCTGCGCCAGAAGAGCAGGCTGCGGGGAAGCTCGCTGGGTGTCAGAACGCTTATTCCGGTGGTGGTGAACCCCGCCATGGCCTCGAAGTAGGCGTCCAGGAAGCTCACCTGGGAGGCGAGGAGGTAGGGCATGGCCCCTATCAGCGCGATGAGGAGCCAGCCCAGGGCGGAGATTATGAAGGCCAGGCGGAGGTCGAGCTCCCTCCTGGGGGAGAGCTTCTGAAGGATGAAGCCTGCGGCTATGCACACCGCCGCAGGGGTGAGGAATGCGGGCACCACGGCGTACTCGTCGAGAATCACACTCGCGAGGCTGGGCAGGAGCAGCAGCAGCCCCATGCTCAGGGTTATTGTGCCGAGGTAGTAAAGCACAGGCGTCATGGCAGAACCCTTCTTCCCGCTGTGGGGCAGAGCAAACCTAGCCGACGTGCTTCAGGTACTCCTCCAGCATCTTGGGGAAGCTCGCCCCCTCGACGAAGCGCAGGCCCAGGCGCTCCGCCCACTTCTTTATGCCCTCGTCGCTTGCCACCACGCCGGCGTCCATCTCCTTCGCCAGGAGGAGCACATCCAGGTCGGGGGCGCTGTCCAGCGTGCCGTAGCGCAGCGCGTTCCTGTACTTGGCGCGGAAGTCCTTTATTATGTAGCCCGTGGACTCCCGCTTTATGGTCTCCCTGTCCACGTTCTTCAGGGTGAGGTTGATGGCCTCGCTTGCGCTGAGCCAGATGCTGCTCTCCGCTATCTTCATCCCCCGGTTCATGCGCTCCCGCATGTCCTTGACGTACTCGTAGAAGACCTCCGCGGGTATCTTGACCTCGAAGCGGTTGGGCGTCTTCTTAACCAGCCAGGTGTCCACCTCCACGAAGAGCTCGCTGTCGCAGTCGTAGCGCTTCATGAACTGGGTGAGCTCGTCGTAAACAGTGGGAAAGGGGATGTGGCAGGAGATGTTGAGCTTTATGCGGGCCTCCGCAATAAGGCCGAGCATCCGCTTTATCGCCTCGCACAGCTTCTCACCGTCGTAGCGCAGCTCCACGCTGGTCAGAGCCGTGGTGTCCAGCACAAAGCGCTGCTTTTCGCGAAGCTTTGTCATGAGTATTTATTCCTCCGGGGGCATAAAAAGGCTTTCGGGTTCGGGAGGTTTCCCGGGAGCAGAGCCTGAAGCGCGGTGAGTTGCTCTGGGGTTGGCGGCGGGAGGGACAGAAAATCTTTGCATGGTTAAACTTAAGGTATAACCTTGTGATACCCATGGTTAGATTCAAGGTGAAGGTTGGTCCCAAGGGGCAGATTGTTATTCCAAAACCCTTCAGGGATGCTTACGGGATAAAGGAGGGAGGATTTATAGTCATAGAGCCAAAGGATGCCGGGATGCTGATAAAAAACGTTAAGGACCCTGAGGAAACTGCCAGATGGATTCTTGAGAGGAAGAAGAAAATCAGGGGCAGGAGGGCGAGGGCTGGCGAGCTCGCAGATATAGACCTGGAGGAGGAGTTTGATGAAGATATTTATTGACGCGTCCCTTATCGTTTATTTAAACACCCCCTCCTCAGACTTTGACGCAAGGGTTGTGGATTTTTACAAGTCTCTGCTGAAAGAGGAGCTTTATACCGACGTCCTCGCGCTTGACGAAGCTATATACGTCTCAAAGAAGAAGTACGGCATCGCCTATGAGGACACCTTTGAGCTGCTTGAAAATGGTGTACTGCCCCATGTGGATGTCCTTCCAATTGGAGAGCTCGAATTCTTTAAAGCCAGGGGGTACATGCTGAAGCACGGGCTAAAGCCGTCGGATGCCCTTCACCTGGCGGTCATTGAAAACCACGGTCTGCAGGCGATTGCTACGGAGGACAGGCACTTCGATGGCATAATAAGGAGAATCTGGCTCTAGCCCACAACCACGTCATAAACCGCATGCCACCGCTTCGGCGCGTAGGACTTGATTATCCTGCGGTGGGCTATCCTCGCTTTATACCCCAGCTCCGCGATGCGCTCAACCAGGGCTCCCCCCTCTTTATCCAGCGCCTCCTTGGCAACGAGGGTGTGGTAGTGGATAACGCCCTCTCCCCCCTTCAGCGCCTCCAGCGCCTTAGGGAGGAATCGCTGGGGTGAGAAGAAGTAGCCCATCAGCACGCGGTTGGCGAAGTCCCGCGGTGCAACCTCCCGCGAGTCGCCGAGCCTTGCCTCCATCACGTGCTCAAGGCGGTTCAGCGAGATGTTCTCCTTAAGAAACCCGTAGGTTTCGGGGCGCTTCTCTATGGCGAGAACCTTTCGTGGCGAGGCATGCTTCGCCAGCGGGATGCTGAGCTGCCCCACGCCGGCGAACATGTCCAGCACCACCTCATCCCGCGCGGGAAGCTGCGCCATCCTCCGCCTCTCCTCCATGTTGCCCGCTGAGAACATCACCCTGCAGGGGTCCAGCCTGAAAACGCAGCCGTGCTCCCTATGCAAAGTCGTGGTGTCTCTGTCCCCAGCGATGACCTCCGCCTCCGGGTAGCGCAGCTCCTCCCTTATGCTCCGCCTGGCCACCACACTCCTGGCGCGGGGGTGAAAGCGGAGCAGAAACTCACCTATCTCACGGCGCTGCGGGTAGAGCTCCTCGGGCAGGCTTATTATCAGCACGTCTCCGATGAGCTCCCAGCCTCCCCGCAGCATCTCCGCTCTTTCGCCAATCACCCCGCGAAGCTCCCTCTTCAGCCGCTCAAAGCTCAGCGGAGGAGAGGCAAATCTCGGTGCCTCCTGCTCCACCAGCGTGAAGGGCACCGGCAGCGAGGAAGGCGCCTCAAGCACCGGAATCTCCACCTCTCTCCCCCTGGAAACAATCCGCCTCTCCCTGTCTATTAAGCCAGAGCGCAGCAGGTGGCGCCTCGCGCGCTCCGCATGCTCCCTCGCCACGACGACCGCAAGCCTCATAGCTTTATAAAGCTGAGCAGGGTGCGCAGGTCTCTAACTTCCACCGGCCCAAGAGCGCGCAGCAGCCCCGGCTTCGCCCCCCTGCCGAGCTTTAAAATAACCCTGCCCTCGTGCACCACCTCTATGGCGTAGCCCTTCTCCTCCAGCTTCTTTGCCAGTGAGAGCAGCCTCTCCATGCTCATCGCACCAGCTCCTCCAGCAGGCGGCGCAGCGCTCTCGCGTCGTGCACCACAACCTCCAGGTCCCTCTCACCCCTCGCCCTGAGCTCAGCTACCCTCTCCTCTCCCATGAGCAGGTTTACACTCATCCCTTTCCTCACAAGAAAATCCAGAAGGGATGTAAAATCCATCCTACTTCTCCAGCACTATCTCTATTGAGGACAGCCTCACAGTTTTGCCGTCCTCCGTGGTCACCTCCTCGGTGCCTATCTGAATGTCCTTTACCTTTGCCTCGGGTATAAAGCGGTTTCTCACTATCTCTGCCACGTCCACGGCGCGGGAGATTGCCCTTCCCCTTGCCTTTATCACTACCTCCTTGGCGTTCCTGGTAAACTGGGTGCTAACCGCAAGCACATAATTCATCGCTGGCTTATTTCCCACGTAGACCACGTTGTCCTCCGTCATTTCTGCGACCTCCTTCCGGCTTTATTGAGTATTTGGCGAGGTGGTATTTATTTTTTTCTTAGAACCTCGTCCATGCTTCCGGAGCGGTATCCTTCGAGGTCCAGGGTAACGTAGGTGAAGCCCAGCGCCTTTAGGTGGGCGACTATCTCCTCGCGGAGCTGCACCGCTAGAGGTATCTCCTCGCGGAGGAGCTCCACCCTGGCGATGTCTCCGTGCACTCGAACGCGCACCGTGGTGAACCCGCGCTCAAAGAAGAAGCTCTCCGCCTTCTCCACCCTCTCCAGCTTCTCCCTTGTAATCCTCTCGCCGTAGGGTATCCTTGAAGCCAGGCAGGCCATCGCAGGCTTGTCCTTGACAGATAGCCCAAGAAGCGCCGCAATCTCGCGCACATCCTGCTTGTCGAAGCCCAGCTCCAGCAGCGGGCTTCGAACGCCGTGCTCCTTGAGCGCCTTCAAGCCCGGGCGGTGCTCCCTCGTATCCCCCACGTGCGCGCCGTCCACCACCACTGCGTAGCCCTCGCGCTCCGCTATCTCCTTCAGCGCCCCCGCGAGCTTTGCCCTGCAGTAGTAGCACCTGTTCTCAGGGTTGGCGGCGAAGCGCTCGTCCTCCAGCTCGTCCTCCTTTATAACCCTGTGGCGGATGCCTATCTCCCTGGCTACCTGCCTTGCTATTGAGAGCTCCCTCTTTGAGAGCGTGGAAGAGTCTGCAGTGACCGCGAGCGCCCTGTCGCCAAGGGCACGCTTTGCCGCCGCGGCAACAACGCTGCTGTCCACCCCGCCGGAGAAAGCTATTACTGCGCTGCCATGCCTGGAGAACCACTCCTCAAGCCTCGCCAGCTTCTCCTCCGCGTGCATGGCAATAGGGCAAAGCTTCCCGTCGATTATTTTTCTAATGGGAAGGGCGCGGCATATAGAGATGCCCTCCCTGGAAGAGAAGATACGCGAGCTGGAGGAGGAGATAAGGCGCACCCCCTACAACAAGGCGACGCAGCACCACATAGGCAAGCTCAAGGCCAAGCTGGCGCGGCTCAGAGAGGAGGCGGAGCGGCGGAGCACCGCCAAGGGTGCAGGCAGAGGCTACGCGGTGCGCAAGAGCGGCGACGCCACTGTGGCGCTTGTGGGCTTCCCCAGCGTGGGCAAGTCCACGCTGCTCAATGCGCTCACCAACGCGGAGAGCGAGGTGGGGAGCTACGACTTCACAACGCTCGAGGTTGTGCCCGGCGTGCTCGAGTACCGCGGGGCGAGGATTCAGCTCCTGGACGTCCCCGGGTTAATAAGGGGCGCCTCCCGCGGGCGTGGGCGCGGTCGGGAGGTGCTCTCCGTTATAAGGAGTGCTGATTTGATTTTAATGCTTATAGACGTCTTCAACCTGGAGCAGTACCGCGTGCTTGTAAGGGAGCTTTACCAGGCGGGCATTCGCCTGGATGCGGAGCCGCCCAAGGTTAAGATAACCAAAAAGGCACAGGGTGGCATTAGAGTTAGCTCCACGGTTCCGCTTAAAAGTATAACCGAGGAGACCATAAAGGCGATACTCAGCGAATATCGCCTGCACAACGCCGAGGTGGTTCTCCACGAGGACCTGGACGAGGAGCGCTTCATAGACGCGCTCGCTGGCAACCGCGTCTACATCCCCTCGCTGGTGGCGCTCAACAAGATAGACCTGGTGGGTGAGGAGTACCTGCGAGAAGCGAGAGAGAAGCTGGGCAGGGACTTTGTGGCAATCTCAGCGAGCACCGGCGCGGGCATAGAAGAGCTCAAGGAGAGGCTGTACTCCACTCTGGGCTTCATACGCGTTTACATGAAGCCCCAGCGGGGGGAGGTTGACAGGGAGGAGCCGCTCATAGTGAGGAGAGGCACCACTGTGGCGGAGGTGTGCGCAAGGCTCCACCGCGACTTTGTGGAGAGGTTCAGGTACGCCCAGGTGTGGGGGAAGAGTGTGCGCTTTCCGGGGCAGCGCGTTGGCCTGGAGCACGTGCTTGAAGACGAGGATGTGCTGACGATTGTGGTGAGGAAGTAGGATGCTTGCCGAGGTTGTTAACAGCCTGCTTTCGGGAATAGAGGGCTACGGCCTGGCCTTCTTCCTCTTCGCGACGGTGGTTATCTCCCTCTCCGGCGTGCTCATGCCGGGCCCCGTGCTGGCGGTGAGCATAGCCAAGGGGCACAGGGACAGGCTCGCGGGGATGAAGATCTCCCTGGGGCATGCCCTGCTCGAGGTGCCCCTGATACTGCTCATCTACGCGGGCGTCGCCTCGGCGATTGAGGGCACGCCGCTGAGGCTGCTCTCCCTGGCGGGAGGTGTCCTTCTGATATACATGGGAGTGGAGATGCTGCGCTCCCGCAGGGAGGTGGTGCTCAGAGGCAGAGACCTGCCCTACGGCGCCACCTTCGCGGGCTTTGCCACAAGCTTTGCGAACCCCTATTTTCTGCTCTGGTGGCTCACCGTGGGGGCGCTGCTTGTCGCAAAAGCCTCGAGCTTCGGTATCCTCGGGCTGGCGCTCTTCATAATAGTCCACGAGGCGTGCGACTTCCTCTGGTACACCCTGGTGTCCCTCGCCAGCTTCTCTTCGCGACGTGTCCTGAGCGCCGGGACACAGGAGCTGCTCTTTGTGCTCCTCGGGGGGATGCTGCTCCTCTTCGGGGCCTGGTTCCTGGGCTCCGCCTTCAAATAATAATCTTTTACACTGACAACCTTCGGGAGGTTAGGCTGAGGGATGCGAATGGAAGAAAAAGAGGAGTGCAACACCTGCTCGACTGAGCCGGAAGGCGACGCATGCTCTTCCTGCGGCGGTGAGGCTAAGCAGGAGGTGGACGCCACCTTCGCCGCGGTGAGGGCGAGGATGAAGAATGTTAGGCACAAGATTGCGATAATGAGCGGCAAGGGAGGGGTGGGCAAGACCACCGTCAGCGTCAACCTGGCCCTTGCGCTTGCGAACAAGGGCTACAAGGTTGGC
>JAADFX010000037.1:19395-27312 GCA_013152685.1 Methanobacteriota archaeon
CCCGCCGGGCTGTTCCCGCCCGAGGCGAAGGGGGTAAAGGTAATCTCCATGGCCTTCCTTGCGGATGAGAACCAGGCGATTATATGGCGCGGTCCTGTGATAATGGGGGTGATTGAGCAGTTTCTTAGCGACATAGTGTGGGGTGAGCTGGACTACCTGCTCATAGACCTGCCCCCTGGCACAGGCGATGAGGCGCTGAGCATAATGCAGCTCATCCCCGACCTGGACGGGATTATAACCGTCACCACGCCGCAGGAGGTGGCGGTGCTGGACACGCGCAGGAGCATAGACATGGCCAAGGTGATGCGCGTCCCGGTGATAGGCGTTATTGAGAACATGAGCGGCTTCGTGTGCCCCCACTGCGGGGAGGTTACCCAGATATTCAGGAGCGGCGGCGGTGAGAAGGTGGCGAGGGAGCTGGGCGTGCCCCTGCTCGGAAGCATCCCCCTGGACCCGCGCATCGCAGAGGCGGGCGATGCAGGAGAGCCCTTTATCACCAGCCACGAGGGCGCAGCCAGGGAGGCCTTTGAGACGATTGTGGAGAAGATTGAGGAGACGGTGAAGAAGCGCGCCGCTGAGAAGGAGCGCGAGCTTTCCTCGCTCTTTAAGGAGTGAGCGGCAGCTTTAATATGTTGTCCCCCAGAATAATACATAGAGGAAAGTGATTATGCACAGGAAGGAAGCCGCTCTGAGGGAGTTTGTTAGAAAGGTAAAGGAGAGGTATGGAGATAAAATAGAGAAGATAATCCTCTATGGCAGCTACGCAAGGGGCGAGGCTGAGGACGAGAGCGACATCGACGTCCTCATTATAGGTGACGTTTCCATCGACGAACTTGTGGACATATCCTTTCCCATCCTTCTAAAATACGGAGAGCACATCTCTCACCTGACCATGAGCGCAGAACACTTCGAATTTCTCGACAGGGAGGGCTATGGATTTATCAAGAGCGTGAAGAGAGAAGGTAAGGTCATATATGCCTGAGTATACAGACTATATCGCAAGAGCAGAAGAGGCTCTGGATTCTGCAAAAATTCTATTCGAAAATAAAAAGTTTAACAGCGCAATAAGTGAAGCCTACTATTGCATGTACTACTCTGCCAGAGCACTTTTGAGTTTTAAAGATTTTCATCCGAAGAGGCATAGAGGAGTGCTGATCATTCTTGGTCTTGAATTTGTAAATAAAGGCTATAAAGTGTGATTGATGATGCAGAGAGGTTTCTGGAGAGGGTGAAAGTGGCCCTCACCAAGATAAAAGATTAACCCTCTGCACGACTACCTCGCGCTCAGCCTCTTCACCATCTTTACAAGCGCGGCCACCTTCTCCTCGGGTGTGTCCTTGTGCACCCCGTGTCCGAGATTGAAGATGTGCCCCGGCCTAGAGCCGGCTCTCTCGAGCACGTCACGCACGCGGCGCTCAATCTCCGGGAGGGGTGCGAACAGCGCGATGGGGTCCAGGTTTCCCTGTATCGCCACGTCGTAGCCCACCCTGCGCCAGGCCTCGTCGAGAGGTATTCGCCAGTCCACGCCTATTACGTCGCCTCCGGCGTGGCGCACCTTCTCCAGGAAGGTGGCCGCCTGGTTGGCGAAGTGAATTACCGGCACCTCCCCCCTCGCCTCTACGCGTGAGAACAGCCTCCGCATGTGGGGCATGACGTAGCGCTCATAATCCTCCGGCGCAAGGCAGCCCACCCAGGAGTCGAAGACCTGCAGCGCCTGCGCGCCCGCGCGCACCTGCGCGTTGAGGTAGTCGATAACGGCGCTGGTAATCTTCTCCATAAGCGCGTGGAACGCCTCCGGCTGAGAGAACATCATCTCCTTGGTGAAGCGGAAGGTGCGCGACCCCCTGCCCTCAATCACGTAGCTCGCCAGGGTGAAGGGCGCGCCCGAGAAGCCTATCAGCGGCACGCGTCCGCGGAGCTTCTCCCTCACCAGCCTTATAGCCTCCATCACGTAGGCGAGGTCCTTTTCGGCGTCGGGCACGCGCAGCCTTTCCACGTCCTGCATGCTCCTCACTGGCTCGCCGAGCTTTGGTCCAAAGCCCTCGTGGAACTCCAGCCTCATCCCCATCGCCTCTACCAGCACCAGGATGTCGCTGAAGATTATCGCCGCGTCCACGCCCAGGCGCTCCACGGGCTGGAGCGTGACCTGCGCCGCCAACTTTGGGTTCTTGCACATCTCCAGAAAGGAGTGCCTCTGCCTCACCTCCTGGTAGGCCTGCATGTAGCGCCCCGCCTGGCGCATAAGCCAGACAGGCGTGCGCTCCACATCCTCGCGCCAGCACGCCCTGAGAAAAAGGTGCCTCTCGCTCACCTCATGCCTCCTGAGTAGGTGTCGAAGGGGCAGAATTTAAAATTTTCCTCCAGCTCCTCCCGGCAGGCTCCCCGCGACCTCCTCCACGTCGCTGAGGAACTGCTCCGCGTGCTCCCTCTTAACGTGGGGCATTATCACCAGGCGTATCTCCCCGCGGCGCGTTCGGGAAATCGCCCAGCCCCTGGAGCGCAGTTCCTGCGCTATCTCCCGCCTGCGCGGGTGGTCAAAAACGAGAAGGTTCATCCAGGGCTCGTGCACGTGCACGCCTAAACTCCTGAGACCGTCGCGCAGGTAGAGAGTGGTCTCCATGCAGCGCTTCACCACCCTGCGGTACCCCTCCTTACCCAGAAAGGTGAGCGCCGCGAAGACCGCCGCAGCACTGGCGCCGCTCCTTGTCCCCAGGAGGGTGCACTGCCTCGGCTGCGTGAGGTAGGGCGACTCCACCTGCAGCAGCTCTAAGTAGCCTGAATCGCGGAAGAGTATGCAGCCGCTCGGCACGGGAGCGAGGCCCATCTTGTGGGGGTCCACCGTTATGGAGCACACTCCCCCGAGGGAGAAGTCGAACTCTCTCGTTGGGAAGCCCAGCTCCCTGAGGAAGGGGAGCACAAAGCCCCCGAAGGCGGCATCCACGTGGAGGTAGAGCCCGTGCTCCTGCGCAATCTCGCTTAGAGCAGAGATGTCGTCGACAGCGCCATACTCCGTGTTCCCGGCTATGCCCACGATTGCCACCGTGCTTGGGGTTATCCTCCTCTCCACGTCCTCGACGATGACGGTGCTGTCCTCGCCCACCCTCGCCTTCACCAGCCTCAAGCCAAGCATCCGCGCAGCCTTCTCAAAGGAGAAGTGCGCAGTCTCCGGCACAACCACCTCAGGCTTAGGTCGCTTTGCCGCCTCCCGCGCAGCGAACAGGGCGGTGATGTTCGCCTCCGTGCCCCCGCTCACTATGAAGCCCTTCGCCTGCCTGCACCCGAGAAGCGAGGCAATCGCTTTAACCGCCTTCTCCTCAAGCTCGCGCGTGCCCGGAAATAACCCCGGGTCGCCCAGGTTGGTCTCCAGGAACTCGCAGAAGGCGCGCGAGGCCACCTCCAGAGGGGAGGTGCACATGGAGCTCAGAATGCGCCCGCTGGCATAGCTCAGGTCCTTCCTCCTCGCCTCCCGCAGGAGGCTTCTTACCTCCTCCTCGCTTCTGCCCTTCTCCTGCACAGGCGGGAAGGAAAAGATAACGAAGGCAGGCTTATATCTTCTCCACCAGCAGGTGCACGTCCTTGCCTCGCTGGCTTCGCTCAAGCAGGCGGTAGCCCCACTCCTGCAGCGCCGTTATTGCGCCCTCCTCAACGCTGAGGTCGTCGAAGATCAGCTCCACCACGTCGCCACTCCTGAAGCGCCTGAAGTACTGGGAGATGTAAACCCCGAGCCAGAAGTCATCATACTCTCTCAGGTCGAGCTCGTAGCTCCCGTCATCGCGCCTGCGCAGCCTTGCCATTCCCTATCTCACACCACTTCTTGCGATCATCTCGCCCACGTACTGGTCCATGCCCACCGGCATTATGTGCACTCCGGGGAAGCCATAGTCCTTGACGGCAGAGATAAGCTCTGCTGCAATGTCTATCGCCGTCTCGGTGAGGTTGCTGCTGCTCTCAAGCCTCTTCATCATCTCCTCGGGGATGCTTATCCCGGGCACGTTGGCGAGCATGAACTTCGCCATTCCAACGCTGCGCAGCGGCGCTATTCCCGGCAGGATGGGGACGTCCAGGTGGGAGGTCGCCTCCTTAAGGCGCTCCAGCACCTTCTCGTCGTAGATGCACTGGGTCTGCACAAATTCTGCGCCTGCCTCAATCTTCTTCTCCAGCTTTATAATCTCCGGCTCAAGCGGTTCAACGCCCGGGCTCAGGCCGACGCCTATGTGTATCTTCGGCGGGTGCTCCAGCTTCTCGCCCGCCATGTTCTCGCCCTCGCGCAGCCTTCGCAGCACCTGGGTGAGAAGCACCGAATCCAGGTCGAACACCGGCTTCGCCTGGGGATGGTTGCCCATCTTGGGGTGGTCTCCCGTAAGCGCGAGCACATTCTTTATTCCCAGCGCGGCCGCACCTATTATGTCGCTCTGAAGCGCTATCCTGTTTCTATCCCTGCAGGTCGCCTGGTAAATCGCCTCCAAGCCGAGTTCCTGCATTATAACGCAGGGCGCCAGGGTGTTCATTATCACGTCCCCTATCGGGTTGTCGGTGACGTTTGCCGCCACCACGTGCTCCTTGAGGTGCCTCACCTGCTCCTCCACTGCGGCGCGGTTCGCATCCCTGGGCGGGTCTATCTCCCCGCTTATGGTGAACTCGCTGCTTAAAAGGCTGCGCATGAAGTTGCTGTGCGCCTTCACTTCTGCACCCCCCACGCAACCTTTCGCATGTTCGCCGCCTTGGTGAAGTCCTTGGGCGGGCGTATCCTCCGCAGCTCCTGCAAGCGCCCCTGCTTTTTGAGCTTGTTGTATATCTCTATCCAGGCACAGGGCACAGCATGTTCAACAACCCTGCTCTTGCTCACCTCGCACATTCCGTTGAAAACCCCGCCGCAGGGGCCGTTCATCAGCGACTTGGCACAGCGCGTCACTGGGCAGATGCCGCCCGTGAAGGCGAGGATGCAGTCCCCGCAGCCCACGCACTGCTCCAGGTCGAAGTCGCCCTCAACCCTGCGTCGCCCCATGAAGAGGGTGTTCTGCGCGGGCAGCACCGGCATCTCCAGGATATTCGCCAGGTTCTGCACACCAACGCCACATGCCAGGCTGAGCACCGCCTCGGCATTCTCGAGCTCTGAGAAGCCCTCAAGCTCGCGCGCAACCTTTCTTATCCTCTCCGCGTCGCTCAAGCCTGCGACCTCGCGCTCCTCGCACAGGTAGCACTGCCTGTTGGCCACGCCCAGAGCAACGACCTTCACCCCTGCGTCGCGAAGCTTTGCCGCCATCTCCTTTGTCTGCTTGGCCCCGCCCGTCTGGTAGAAGGCCACGCAGCCCCCGCATCCAAGGAGAGCCACCCCGCTGTAGCGGGAGAGCGTCTCCACTATCTCCTCCATTGGCTTCTGCCTTGTGATAATCATGCGCTTCCCTCAGGGAGTTAAAAGGAAGCTGACAATAATAAACTTTCTGATTACGACGGTAGCCTGCCGGGCTATTAGGATGCTGCTGTACAACACGCTGACGCGCAGGAAAGAGCGCTTCACGCCCTTGCGCGAGGGGGAGGTGCGCCTCTACACCTGCGGTCCAACGGTGCACGACTACGCCCACATAGGCAACTTCCGCACCTTCGTGGCGCAGGACCTGCTGCGGCGGTTTTTGGAGTACCTCGGCTACCGCGTGCTTCAAGTGATGAACATAACCGATGTGGACGAAAAGACGATAGAGCGTGCCAGGCGAAAGCGCGTTGCGCTGGAGGAGATTACCCGGAGGTACACCCAGGCTTTTTTCCGGGATATTGAGCTTTTAAACATCAAAAAAGCGGAGCACTACCCCTCTGCGAGGGAGCACATCCCGGCGATGGCTGAGCTGGCGGAGATGCTCCTTGAGCGGGGGTGCGCGTTCAGGGATGAGAAGGGCAACGTCTTCTTCGACGTGCTTAGCGTAGACTACGGCAGGCTTTCAGGGAAGAGGCCGAAGCGCCGCCTCAGAGCCAAGACGGTGCGGGAGGACTACGACGAGGCGAAGCACTTTGCGCTCTGGATAAGGTGCAGCGCGGACGAGAGCTTCTGCTGGGAGAGCCGCCTGGGATGGGGCAGACCGGGGTGGCACGTGGAGTGCGCGGCGCTGAGCCTTCGCTACCTGGGCGAGCGGGTTGACATCGTCTCGGGAGGTGAAGATTTAATCTTCCCCCACCACGAGAACAGCCTGGCGCTGTGCGAGGCTGTGGGAGGAGAGGTCAGGTACTTTGTGCACGTGAAGCACCTGCTGTGGCACGGGCGCAAGATGAGCAAGACGCTGCGCAACTACCACACCCTTGAGGAGATTCTTAAGCGCGGATATTCGCCAAGAGAGGTCCGCCTGGTGCTACTCCAGGAGCACTACCGCAGGCACTTGGACTTCACCTTTGAGAAGCTCGAGGTTGCGAGGGCAAAGCTTGAGGCTCTGGACGAGCTGCTCGGCAAGGCGCCGGAGCGAAAGGGCGGGATGAGGGTGCGAATACGCACCGCCATTGAGAGCCTCAGGCGAGAGTTTGAGAGCGCAATGCGAGATGACCTCGACGTGGAGAGGGCGCTCGCCGCCTACTGGGGCTTTGTGGAGGAGATGCTTGAAGCTAAGCTGAGCGGAGAGGAGGTGGAGGAGGTGAGGCGCACGCTCCTCGACTTAGACCGCGTGCTCGGCCTGGTGTACAGCCCGGGTTAAGCTTTTATCCTTCCAGGAGAAAGGATAGTTATGGAGAGCCACGAGGAGTACAGCAGGGCTGTTGAGGGGCTGAAGAAGCGTGCCCACAGCTCCTGCTCTGCCTGCGAGCACCTGTTTAAGGAGCTGGATTACTGGCTCGGGGAGCTGTACGAGGCGCAGAGTGAGCTCCGCACGCTGATTGAAAGCTACGGCTCGGGCACCGTGCTAGAGGCGAAGCGCAGGAAGCTGGAGAAGGAGGAGTTTGAAGCGCTCGAAAGGCTGGATGACCTGATTGAAGAACTGGAGGAGCACCTGGGGGATTAGGATGATAGCAGGGCTCTGCCACATCTGCGGCAAACCCGCGCGCTTCACCTGCGCGCTGTGCGGGCGCCTGGTGTGCGAGCAGCACCATGCAGGAGGCGCCTGCACGGCATGCAGAGCTGGCAAGAGGTAGCCGAACATTTTCGCCAATAATATAATTAAGGTTAATTTTTAAAGCTAGCTCTAGTATGCCAGAAGATATAAGTGCAATAAAGGCGAGCTGCCCAGGCAGCGAGGAGATAAAGCGCCCCAAGCCAGAGTATGTGCTCTGCCCGAACTGCAAGGCCGAGGTTGAAATCTGGACCGATGAGAGCGAGGCCGAGTGCGAGGAGTGCGGCACCATTGTGAAGAAGACCAGGGAGAACCTGTGCATAAACTGGTGCGAGTACGCCGAGAAGTGCGTGGGCAGCGAAAAGCTTAAAGCCCTTCGCGGCGATTAGTGCTACTAATTTTAACTTGTTAGGCATCGCCCCAGCGTTAGCTTCTGCCAGAGGTTGCTGTTATGCGCCACGAGATTGTCCGCAGGGAAGAGCTTGCTCCAGGTTACAAGCTTTTTGTGATTCGCTCGCGATTGCCAGGAAGATTCAGCCCGGGCAGTTTGTGATGGTGAGGGTGCATGAGAAGGGCGAGCGCATACCCATGACCGTCTCCGACTTCGACCGCGAGTCGGGCACCATCACAATGGTGGTGCATGAGGTGGGGAAGACCAGCAGGATGCTGGCAAGTCTGAAGGAGGGCGATACCATACTTGACCTTCTGGGTCCTCTGGGCAAGCCCAGCGAGATTAAAAAATACGGCAACGTCGTGGCGATATGCCGGCAGGGCACCGCGGGGGCGCTGTATTCCATAGTTAGGGCGCTTAAGCAGGCTGGAAACAGGGTTACCGTGATAATGGGTGCCAAGAGCAGAGCTTACTTAATCTTTGAGGAGCGCATGCGCAGGC
>JAADFX010000038.1 GCA_013152685.1 Methanobacteriota archaeon
AGCGGGGCGTGGAGGAGCTCTTTCCGCCCCAGGCAGAGGCGGTCCGCAGGGGGCTGCTCGACCTGGAGAGGAACTTCGTGGTGGCGGTACCCACCGCCGGCGGAAAGACGCTCATCGCCGAGCTCCTGATGCTGCGCAGCCTTCTGGAGCGCGGGGGGAAGTGCATGTACATCGTCCCCCTCAAGGCCCTCGCCTCGGAGAAGCTGGAGGAGTTCAGGAGGTACGAGAGCCTCGGGCTGAGGGTGGGCATAGCCACTGGCGACTACGACGCCAGCGACGAGTGGCTCGCCCCCTACGACATAATCGTCACCACCAGCGAGAAGGCCGACTCGCTTATAAGGCACCGCTCCCCCTGGCTCGAGGAGGTGAACCTGCTGGTTGTGGACGAGGTTCATCTCATCCACGACCCTTCGCGCGGTCCCACGCTGGAGGTGACCCTTGCAAGGCTGCGCCGCCTCTGCGGGAGGCTTTTAATTCTTGCCCTCAGCGCCACCATAAGCAACGCCGACGAGATAGCGCGCTGGCTGAACGCCGAGCTTGTGAGCAGCGACTGGCGCCCCGTGGAGCTGCGCGAGGGTGTGTGCTACGCGGGTGAGATACTTTTCACTGACTCCTCCAGGAGGAGGGTTGAGAGCAGCTACGCCAACGAGGCGCTGAACCTGGCGCTGGACACGGTAAAGGAGGGCGGGCAGAGCCTGGTATTTGTAAACACCCGCCGCGGGGCGGAGCGCTTCGCCACGGAGGCGGCGCCGAAGCTGAGGAGGCTCCTGAGCACCGCCGAGAGGGAGCGCCTCTCAGAGCTGGCGGAGCGCGTGCTGCACGTGCTCGCGGAGCCCACGCGGATATGCAGGCGGCTGAGCAAGGCAATCACCGGCGGAGCCGCCTTCCACCACGCAGGGCTGGCGCCGGAGCAGCGCTCTCTGGTTGAGCGCGCCTTCAGGGAGAATCTGCTCAAGGTGCTCTCGGCAACTCCCACCCTGGCCGCGGGCGTAAACCTCCCCGCGAGGAGGGTGGTTATCCGCGACTACCGCCGCTACGACTCCTCGCTGGGGTACATGGAGATACCCGTCATGGAGGTCAAGCAGATGGCGGGCAGGGCAGGAAGACCGCGCTACGACAGCTACGGCGAGGCAATACTGATTGCGAGAAGCGAGGAGGAGCGCGACTTCCTGCTGGAGCGCTACCTGCTCGCGGAGCCGGAGCGGGTGTACTCAAAGCTGGCCGCCCTGCCGGCGCTGCGCACGCATGTGCTCGCCAGCGTTGCCACGGGCGATGCGGGGAGCTTTGAGGAGCTCCAGCAGTTCTTCTCAAACACCTTCTACGGGTACCAGCAGGAGGCGTACACCCTGGAGAGCTCGCTGCTAAGCGTCCTGGACTTCCTGGAGCGGGAGGGCTTCCTGGAGGTGGAGGGGGAGAGGCTTGCGGCCACGCCCTTCGGGAAGCGGGTGAGCGAGCTGTACATCGATCCCCTGAGCGCCGTAACCCTGCGCCGCGCCCTTGAGAGGGCAGACGCGGTGGAGACCACACCCCTCTCCTACCTGCACGCGATTTCGCGCTGCTCTGAGCTTTCCACCCTCTACCTCAGGAAGGGGGAGTACGAGGAGTACCTCCCCAGGCTCCTGGAGCTGGAGTCGCAGCTGCTCTTCCCCGTGCCCTCGCCCTACGCAGAGCCCCACGCCTTCGAGCACTGCCTCGCCGAGCTGAAGACGGCGCTCTTCCTGCAGGACTGGATTGAGGAGAGGAGCGAGGAGTACCTGCTGGAGAGGTACAACCTCGCCCCGGGCGACATCCACAGCAGGGTGGAGATAGCGGAGTGGCTGCTCTACGCCATGGAGGAGATAGGCAGGCTCTTCTCCTTCGGGAAGCGCGAGGAGCTGGCGAGGCTCAGGCTCAGGGTGAAGCACGGCATCCGCGAGGAGCTGCTGGAGCTGGTGAGCCTCAGGGGGATAGGCAGGGCCAGAGCAAGGAGGCTCTTCTCCAGGGGCTTCAGAACCCTGGAGGCGCTGCGCCGGGCAAGCCTCGGGGAGCTTGCAGCCGTCCCGGGGATAGGCGAGAGGCTCGCCTCCAGCATAAAGGCCCAGCTCGGCGGGGAGACCGAGCCCAGGGAGAAGCCCAGGAGCACCAGGCAGAGCACCCTCACTCGCTTCTGAGCCAGCGGCTGCGGTACTTCAGGAAGAGCTCATCGCCCGTGAGATTGTACATCACCTCCAGCTGCCAGAGGTGCATCCTGTGGTAGTGCTCACTCGCCAGCTTGCCCCAGGCGTCGTAGTAGCTCCAGCCCTCGGCGTCGTACTCGGGGAGGAACCTCCGCAAAGCTTCAACGCCGCAGGAGTACCTCTCCTCCGCCTCACTGCTGTTGAAGTAGTCCGCATACTCCCGGAGCCAGATCAGCGTGGTTATAAAGCCGTTGAGCACATAGGGCGGGGGCTCCCTCACGTACTCCGGGTACCAGCAGTAGCCCTCCCTGAGCTTCAGGAGCCCGCCCTCCTCCACGGGCACCGAGAAGGCCCTCAGCACCTTCTCAGACGCCTGACGGTACCTCTCCTCGCCGGTGTGCATGTAAGCTAGCATAAGCGCCTTTAGGATGCCCGCCTGGCACAGGCTGCCCCGCCAGCCCTCCTCCAGGTCGTAGGGCGGCCAGGGGAAGGGGTACTCCCATATTAGATACTCCCCCCTGTCCACCGCGGTGCTCAGGAGGTAGTCCACCAGGAAGAGCCCCCTGGAGAGGTTCTCCCTGTTGCCAGTGCGCGCGTAGGCGTAGAAGGCCTCCCTCGCAGCCTGAGCTATGCCGTGGGGCGCGGGCTGGTAGCCCAGGTAGACACCATCAACCCTGCCGTAGTATATCATGGGTATCCTCCCCTCCACCAGGCTGTACTTCTCGGGCTTTGCCGCCTTCCTGCCTGCTGCGCCGAGCTGCAGCGCATACTCCGTGGAGAGGTACGCCAGCTTCAGGCGCTCGCAGGCACCTTCCGCTCTGGCTGCCCTGTCCAGGTAGGGCGTTGCTCCAAGGCTATGTGCCTCCCTGAGCGCCACCTCCGCGAGCGCCTCCACATCCACCAGCTCCTCCAGCAGCCTGCAGCGAAGCTCGGCCACCGCCCTGCCAGAGGGACGCATCAGCGCCTCGGGCGTAATACCCGCGAGGCGCCCCCTGTCCAGGACCACCAGATTGCCACCCGTGGGGGGCTGCTCCCCCGTGGGCGAGTAGTAAACCACCCGGTCGTACTCCTCCAGCTTCGAGGGCTCCGCCCTCTCAGCCCTCAAACCATAGCTCCTGAGTACATACAGCAGGAAGCTCTCGTCGTTGAAGCTCTCCTTCTCCCGGGAGTAGTCCTCCCTCGGTGCTACAAGCACGCCGATGCGGGGAGAGGCGCTCAGCGGGTTCCTGCCCAGCACGGGCACCACGCGCTCCAGCTCTGAGGCGGTGATGAACCTCACCCCGGGCTTGGACTTCATGTACCTGAGGCTCTGCCTTAGCAACTGCAGGGACTCGTTGTTCCAGTTGGTTGGATGCAGAAGCACCACGCCCACCAGCGGACCCTCCTCCCTCGCCCTGCTGTACAGGTGGTCGAAGCTCTCCAGGTAGCGCCTGTTCACCAGCACAGAGCGCCAGTATGGGTAGTCGGGGAATCCGCCCGTGATTATGATGGAGGTGGGCAGCAGCCGCAGGTTCTGCCTGACCAGCACCGGGAAGAAGGGCTCCCCCCGGGGGGAGGCGTATATCTGGGGCGTGAGGTCGTACCATATCCCCACCTCATCCAGGACGTCGCGGGTGGTCTCCCCCAGCATGAGCGTCGGTGCCCTGAAAACCAGCCCCGAGTAGTTGAAGTGCTCCCTCAGCCAGGCTATGGAGGTGGAAATCCTCTCCCTCTGCCTCTCCCTGTCCTGGAAGGTGAACCTGGCATGCCTGTCGCAGTGCAGCGAGATGGGGTAGCTGTTAATCCTCTCCACAACACTCAGGTTGTGCTCCACCGCCACCTTCCAGTCGTCCACAGGCAGGAGCAGCTCCACCTTCCCCTCCAGCCCCTCCTCCTCGAAGATGTCCAGCATCGCGTCGAGAATTCCCCCGTGGATGGCGAGCAGGTCGTCCTTCTCCTCGGCGTCCATGGTCAGGAGGATGTAGAGCGCCGCACCTTCCTGCTCCTCCGCTGGAGGAGGCACCTCAGGCGTGCCCCCGGGGGCAGCGCAGGAGGCGAGCAGGAGCGCAGCGGCTAAAGTGAGCAGAAGCCCCGCGTTCATGCTCCCTCCTGAGGGCGGGAGACTATAAACCTTTCTGCCCGGCTAAACTGCTCAGCCACCGCACAAAGCGGCGCATCTTGCGCTCCCTTGCAAGTTCCGCATACAGGTAGGCTTCATCTTTAGTGCCCTCCGCTATGAGTATCACCACCTCTCCCAGCACACCCCTGCCGGTTCTGCCCCTGCGCTGTATCGCGCGGATCTCACTGGGCACGGGCTCATAGAACACCACCAGATCAACGCTGGGAATGTCCAGCCCCTCCTCGGCGACGCTGCTCGCCACCAATACGCGCGCCTCTCCCCTGCTGAACCGCTGCAGCACCTCGCTCTGGGCGCGCTGGCTCATCCCCCTCTCCTCCCCCCGTGAAGCCTGGCCGACGAAGCGCAGCGCCGGGATTCCCTCGCTCCGCAGCCTCTCCACCACCCTGGCAATGGTGTCGCGGTACTGCACAAACACTATTATCAGGGAGTCCGGCTTCTCCCGCAGCTGGCGCCTCACCAGCTCCACCAGCGCCTCCAGCTTCGGGTGCTCCACCCCAGCGCTCTGCAGCAGCTCCAGCGCCCTCTCCACGCGCGGGTCTGAGAGGAGGAGCCTCTCGCCCCGCGACAGCTCACCCTTCCCCCTCAGCCGCTCCGCATAGGCGAGCGCCGGTCCTGCGCCCTGGGTCTCCACAAGCTCGAGCAGGTTGAAGGCATGCAGCGTGGCGCTCTGCAGCATGAGCGCCGAGAAGAGGTAGCCCCTCCTCCCGCCGAGCCTGCCCCTTATGCGGCTCCCCAGCTCTATTATGTCCTTCTTGGAGATGTGGCGCGCCCTCTTGTGGCTAAGGAACCCCATCCTCTGGAGCTTCACCAGCTTCTCCTCCAGGAAGTCCCTGAGCAGCTCCGCCGCCTCCCCGAGCTCGCCGGAGAGCCTCACCCTGTGCCAGCGGATTTTTATCCCCTTCACGTAGCGGCGCACGTCCCTATCTCCCGGAAGGCGCGCCTCTACCCGGGAGATTCTCAGGTTGCGCAGCACCTCCCGTATCTTCTCCCTGTCTCCCCCCGGGGAGGCGGTGAGGCCGAGTATCCTGCCCCTGCACTGCTGCGCAATCTTCACATAGGCGTACTCCCCAACGGCGCGGTGCGCCTCGTCAAAAACAACCAGCGCCACTCTATCCAGGTCGTAGCGTCCTGCCTCCAGGTCGTTGAGCACCGTCTGTGGCGTGGCGAAGATCACACGGGCGCGCTCCCAGGCGGTGGCACGCTTTTCGGGAGGCACCTCCCCGGTGAAGAGCGCCATCTCCTCCTCCCGGAGCTTTGTGAAGCGCCTGAAGCTCCTGTAGTGCTGCTCCACCAGGGGCTTTGTTGGCGCCAGCACGAGCACCTTCCCCCTGGAGAGCGCATCCAGCGCCACCAGCAGCGCAACTATGGTCTTGCCCAGACCTGTGGGAAGCACCACCAGGGTGTTCGCCCGCTTTGCCGCCTCGGCTATTGAGAGCTGGTACTCCCTCGCCTGGAGGGTGCGCTCCCTGAGCAGGGGGTGCTCCACATACCCCTCCTCCGGAGCCTCTTCCTCCGTAACCTCTGCCGCAAAATCCTCCAGGCGAAGCTGGCGCATGGGAATACTTCACCTGCGGTAAATATAACCCTTGTTAGCCCTTTGCTTTTTATAAGGCGCCGAGCCGGAGGGCAGCCTACGCTCCTCCCAGCGAGGAGTGAGGAAACTCCGCCCATCTCCGCGGGACCCGGGGGGCGCAAGCCCCGCGCCGAGAGGCGCAGCTCTGGAGCAGAAACGATACGCCCCGCAGGTGCGCCATGAGGCCGCGAGGCCGAGCATGCCCTGCGGCGGCGGTGAAACGGCCATCTCCGGGGATGCAAGCCCGAAAGGAGGCGCAACGACCCGCGGCGTGCCTCGGGTAGGGCGCTCAGACGAATGCTGCCAGGGAGGCGCCTGCCTCCTGAACAGAAGGCGGGTTACTCCCGGCACGGCGCCGCCAACCTTTTTATTTGAGGGCCAGAAAATTACTTCCATGGACATAAAGACCCTGAGCGAGGCGCTGCGCAGGGAGAAGGCCTCGCCCTACCTCCAGGAGCTGGGGAGGGACTTCTACCGCGAGGCGGGGGAGCTGTTCCGGAGCATGCTTGCCGAGTGCAGGCGCATCAGGGACCTCTCCCAGCTCTCCATGAAGCTCGCCGAGGTGGAGAACATAAAGAACATGATAAGCGACATCTACGAGACCCGGGAGAGGAAGATAGTCTCCAGCGCCCTCTACTACGTTAAGTCCGGGGAGGAGGTGGAGGTGGAGAACCTGACAAAGGAGGAGGAGCAGCTGCTGGAGGAGATTATCCGCACCCTGAAGGCGGGAAGGGAGCGCGTGCTCGCCGGGTTTGAGGGGGAGATGGGCGACACCCAGCAGGAGGAGATGGAGGAGAGGGAAGAGGCGGAGAAGGAGGCGCCGGTGAAGGAGCGGGGGGTAAGGTTCGTAACTGTTAGGATACTGAGAGACCTCCCGTCCCTGGTGGGCGTGGACGGCAGGGTGTACGGCGAGTTCAAAGCCGAGGACGTGGTGACCCTGCCGGAGCCCAACGCCAGAATTCTGATAGAGCGCGGAGATGCGGAGGCAATTTTAATTGAGCGCAGTTAAAATTTATTTTAAGAAAGTGGGGCTTTTTTAAACCCGCCGGCGGAAATCGCCCTGAAATCTTTCCCGGAGCACCCCTCGAGAAGGGGTGAAACCGATAACTTTATATTTATCCAACATGAAAAATCATGACAAATGTTAATGTAGCCTCCTTTGCTACCGGTGGTACCATGCAGGATGACGAGCTTGGTTACATTCTCAGGGTGAAGGGCGGGGAGACCTTCTTTAAGAGGGAGTCTGCCCGTGAAACGAGGGAGCTGAGCTACACCGCGGAGGCGTGCACCGGGTGTGGCCTGTGCTACGAGGCGTGCCCCGTGCAGGCGATAAAGCTCGGCCCCACGGGAGGAATCGTGAGGGGCTTCATCGACGCCCCGCCCATTGAGATAGACCCGGAGCGCTGTGTGCTCTGCGGAGTCTGCAGCGCCGTCTGCATGTTCAACGCCATAGACGTGCGGGTGGACGGCGCATCGGTGAAGGGCAACCCCGAGTTTCCGAATTTTGTGCGCGCCTTTGTGTTCAACCAGGAGAAGTGCAGAACGAAGGACGAGGCAGGGGAGGTGCCCTGCGACNNGTCTGCCCGAGGGAAGCGATAACCTTCGCCGGCATAGTGGAGAGGGAAGGGAAGAAGATAAACACCATAAAGCGTGAGGAGGAGAAGTGCGTCTTCTGCTCCACCTGCGCCAGGGCATGCCCCACCCAGGCGATAGTGGTGGAGAAGGTCTTCGAGGGCGAGGTGGTGGTGGACCACGACACCTGCACCGGCTGCGGAAGCTGTGTCGAGATCTGCCCCACCAGAGCCATGCACATGCCGCGCTCTGCCCCCTGGGAGAAGCCCGCCAAGGTGGAGTCGAACCCCGAGACCTGCATATTCTGCGGCGCCTGCGAGCACGTGTGCCCTGTGGATGCTATAGAGGTGCGCAGGGAGAAGGTGAACTACTCGCGAGGAGAGGAACGCTCCTGGACCAAGACCTGGGAGAAGATTTTCCGCGAGCTGTGATATTATGGGCTTCAGGCTTGAGATAGACCAGGAAAAGTGCCAGGGTTGTGGGAACTGCATCGTGGTGTGCCCCGTCAATGCGCTGAGCGACGCCGTAGCGGGCGGAAGAGGCGACGGCGAGGAGAGGAACTTCGGCGTAAGGTCGGGAGCCGTGCAGATCTACGACCCGGAATTCTGCACCGGCTGCGGCACCTGCGTGCGTGCCTGCGGCTACGACGCCATCACCCTGGAGGCCGAGGTTCCAGAGGAGAGCAGAGAGGAGAGGGTGAAGATAGATGCGCTTCCCCCGAGCGGCGACAGGGCGGAGGTGCTGAGGCTCATCGAGAGAGAGGGTGCGCTGAGCATAGAGGAGATCGCCCGGAGGCTGGGAATTGCGCCCGCAAAGGCGGCGAGTGTGGTGCTGGCGCTGAAGAATGAGAACAGGCTCTTCGAGTACGAGAAGCAGAGCGACGGCCTCAGGGAGTGGTACACCTACTCCACCAGGCCGCCCGCGAAGAAGAAGGAGGCGGCGGAGGAGAAGGCGGCTGTGGTCAGGGTGGACCCAGAGAAGGCGAAGCGCGTGAGGCAGAGCCTGGCTGCAACGCTCAGCTCCATGGACGTGGTGAAGATAAGGTTCCTGATAGAGACCGGAAAGCTGGACAAGGCCATTGAGGAGCTGGTGAGCAGGGTAAAGGAGGAGTGAGAATGGAGGTTACGCTTATAACAGGCAGGACTGTGGCGCAGGGCGAGGAGATGGAGAAGGGCAAGACAGGTGAGGGCTTCAAGCGCGCCTGCGCCGTTATCGAGCTCGACCCTGAGGACATGAGCCGGCTGGGCGCCTATGAGGGCGACGAGGTCAGGGTTGAGACCGACGTGGGCGAGGTCGTGGTGGTGGCAAAGAAGTCCCGGGACGCGCCCCATCCGGGGGTTGCCTTCATGCCCCTCGGACCCTGGGCGAACGTGGTGGTGGGCGAGGGCACCGCCTCCACGGGGATGCCGCCCTTCAAGGGCATAAAGGCGAGGCTTACCCTGGCGAAGGGCGAGCGCGTGCTCAGCGCTGAGGAGCTGGTCGCCAGGGTTTATGGTAAGGAGTGAGGTGTATGCCGAGGTATACCGACGTTATATGCAGCTTCTGCGGCACTCTGTGCGATGACATTGAGGTGAGCGTGGAGGATAACCGCATCGTGGATGTGAAGCACGCGTGCAGGATAGGCACCGCGAAGTTCCTCTCCAGCAACGACCTGGAGCACAGGCTTCTGAAGCCCATGGTCAGGAAGAATGGGAAGCTGGTGGAGGTGAGCCTCGAGGAGGCGATTGAGCGCGCCGCCGAGATCCTGAAGAACGCTGTAAAGCCGCTGCTCTACGGCTGGAGCTCCACCTGCTGCGAGGCGCAGTCTGTGGGAATAGAGCTCGCGGAGGAGCTCGGCGGGGTGATAGACGCAACAGTTACAGTCTGCCACGGGCCGAGTGTGCTCGCGGTGCACGATGCCGGCTACCCCGGCTGCACCCTGGGCGAGGTGAAGAACCGCGCAGACCTGATAATCTACTGGGGCTCCAACCCCATGCACGGCCACCCGCGCCACCTCTCGCGCTACTCCATCTTCCCGCGCGGCTACTTCCGCGAGCGCGGGCAGAGCGACAGGGAGCTCATTGTAATAGACGTGCGCAAGACCGACACCGCGAAGATAGCCAACAAGTTCGTCAGGGTGAACTACGGGGAGGACTACGAGCTCATCTCGGCGCTGCGCAAGGTGGTAAACGGGGGTGAGCTCCGCGAGGAGAGCGTTGCCGGCGTGCCGAAGGAGGAGATCATTGCCCTCGCCGAGAAGATGATGAACTGCCAGTTCGGCGTGCTCTTCTTCGGCATGGGGCTCACCCAGAGCTACGGCAGGCACCGCAACATAGACAACGCCATATGCCTGGTGAGGGACCTGAACGTCCACACCAAGTTTGTGATGCAGCCCATGAGGGGCCACTACAACGTTGTGGGCTTCAGCGAGGTTCTTGGCTGGCAGGCGGGCTTCCCCTACGCGGTGGACTTCGGCAGGGGCTTCGCCTGGTACAACCCCGGAGAGACCACCGCCAACGACGTGCTCCAGCGGGGCGAGTGCGACGCCGCCCTGGTGATAGCCAGCGACCCGGTCTCCCACTTCCCCAGGAAGAGCGTGGAGCACCTGGCGAAGATTCCCCTGGTGGCAATAGACATCCACCCCACCCCGACAACCCAGATAGCGGACGTGGTGATACCCAGCGCCATCGCCGGCATAGAGGCGGAGGGAACCGCCTACCGCATGGACTCCGTGCCCCTGAGGCTCAGGAAGGTCAAGGAGCCTCCCGAGGGCGTGCTTAGCGACGAGGAGATCATGCGCCGGCTCCTGGCGAAGGTGAGGGGCGAGGCGCCGAAGCTGGAGGTGGAGGCGAGATGAGGCTCATCCTCAGGAACGGCTTTGTGTACGACCCCCTCAACGGCATCAACGGCGAAAAGATGGACATCTGCATAGAGAACGGCAAGATAGTGGAGGACGTGAAGGACGCGAAGGTCATCGACTGCTCGGGCAAGGTGGTAATGCCGGGTGGGGTGGAGATTCACAGCCACATCGCCGGCGGAAAGGTGAACACCGGCAGGATAATGCGCCCCGAGGACCACCTGAAGAACGTCATGCCAAAAACGAGGCTCACCCGCGCCGCCAACGGCTACTCTACCCCCTCCACCTTCCTCACCGGGTACCTCTACGCGAAGCTGGGCTACACCACCGCCTTCACCGCGGCGATGCCCCCGCTGATGGCGAGGCACACCCACGAGGAGCTGCACGACATCCCCATGCTGGACAAGGGGGCGCTCACGCTGATGGGCAACAACTGGTTTGTGATGCGCTACCTGAAGCGGGGCGACGTTGAGCTTGCCGCCGCCTTCGCCGCCTGGCTGCTCAGGGCTGCGAAGGGCTACGCCATAAAGGTGGTCAACCCCGGCGGCGGCGAGGCGTGGGGCTGGGGCAGAGATGTGCGCAACCTCGACGACCCGGTGCCCCACTTCGACATCACCCCCAGGGAGATAATCACCGGCCTCACCAGGGTCAACGAGATGCTCTCGCTTCCCCACAGCATCCACCTCCACGCGAACAACCTGGGCAGGGTGGGCAACTACCTCACCACCCTCGAAACCATGGAGCTCGCCAACGGCACAAAGCCGGCGCGCGAAAGGCAGGTGGTGCAGCTCACCCACGTGCAGTTCCACTCCTACGGGGGCGACTCCTGGCGCACCTTCGCCTCCGAGGCGGAGAGCATCGCAAAGGCGGTTAACTCGAAGGATAACGTGATAGTGGACGTGGGTCAGGTGGTCTTCGGCGACACCACCACGATGACCGCCGACGGGCCCATGGAGTACTACCTCTCCTCCCTCACCGGACTGAAGTGGTCCAACAGGAACATTGAGCTTGAGACCTCCCCCGGGGTGACGCCCTTCATCTACTCGAAGCGCAGCCCCGTGGCAGCGGTGCAGTGGGCGATTGGCCTGGAGCTTGCGCTGCACATAAAGGACCCCCTCAAGGTGCTCCTCACCACTGACCACCCCAACGGTGCGCCCTTCTTCAGGTACCCCACGATTATCGCCTGGCTGATGAGCTCCCGCTACAGGGAGGAGACCATGAAGGAGGTGCACGGCGCCGCGCAGAGGAACACCACCCTCGCCACAATAGACAGGGAGTACGACTTCTACGAGATAGCCGCCGTGACGCGTGCCGGTCAGGCGAAGAGCTTGGGCTTAGCTGAGAAGGGGCACCTCGGCGCAGGTGCTGACGCGGATGTGGCGGTGTACGACATCAACCCCGAGGAGGTTGACCCGAGCAGGGACTACAAGCTTGTGGAGGAGAGGTTCTCCGCCACAAGCTACACCATCAAGGACGGCGAGATAGTGGTCAAGGACGGCGAGATAGTGAAGGTGGTGAACGGCAGGACCCTGTACGTGGACGCCAAGGTGGACTCGGAGCTGGAGCGCGAGCTTGAGCGGGACCTGGACTACTACTTCAAGCGCTTCTACAGCGTGAACCTCGCCAACTACCCGGTGCAGGAGGTTTACCTCACCAGGCCCACGCCCATTGAGGTGAAGACCAACGTAAGGTGATACCATGCGAGAGGTTGTGCTTACCCCAAAGGAGCAGCCCCCCTACGGCCTGATCGCGGAGTGCATCAGCTGCGACGTCTTCGCGGGCAGGAGCATTGAGGAGATTGAGGCTCTTCCCGTGTACTACGGCAACAGGCAGGGGAAGCTGGGCGACTTCTTCGACGTTGCGGGTGAGCCGGCTGATAAGGCCGGGGAGCTGCGCATAATCATAGAGGGAGACGTTACGAAGACGCGGTGGATCGGCAGGGATATGAGCGCCGGCGAGATTGTTATTAAGGGAAGCGCCGACATGTACGTGGGCGCCTGGATGAGCGGCGGCAGGATTGTCGTTGAAGGCGATGTGGGCACCTTCTCGGGAATGCAGATGCGCGGCGGCGAGCTCCACGTGAAGGGCAGTGCGGGCGACTACCTGGGCTGCTCCTACCGCGGCGAGTGGCGCGGCATGAGCGGAGGCAGGATAGTCGTTGAGGGCAACGCCGGAGCGGAGGTGGGACAGAACCTGAACGGGGGCAGGATCTTCGTCAGGGGCTCTGTGGACACCTTCGCCGGCGTGAGGATGAAGAAGGGCCTTCTCGTTGTGGGCTCCGCAATAGACCGCGTTGGGGCGCAGATGACGGGCGGCGCGATAGTGGTGCTCAACGGCGTGCAGCGCCTTCTGCCCGGCTTCGACCCCGCGGGCGATGTGGAGAATCCCGAGATAGAGGGCGAGAGCTTCGAGGGCGTCTTCAGGAAGTACACGGGCGACCACGCCGAGAGAAACGCCAGGGGAGTGCTCTACATAAAGGTGTAGCAGGGCTACAGCTCCTTCGCCATGTATGGTCCAAGGCGGGAGTAGCCCCTGCGGCGGTAGTAGGGGCGGGTGCCTATGGCGCTTGTCACCAGCACGCGCTTATAGCCAGCGTCGCGGGCGAGTTCTTCCGCCTTCTCGAGCAGCCTGCTGCCGTAGCCGCGGTGCTGCTCCGCTCGCGGGGCACGCTCTCCCAGGGGCAGAGCCTCGCCGAGAACGCGGAGCTCGCGCACTATTGCCGAGCCTCTCACCTCGCTGCGGTGCGCTCTCTCTGAGGGGAAGCGCAGCCTCAGGTAGGCCACAAGGGCATCGCTCTCCTTATCTACAATGCTCAGGAAGTGCTCCTCTCCCAGCGATGCCTCGTAGCTCTCCACCTCCAGCGAGAGGTTCTCCTCTTTTACTTCTATTCCCTCCTTGTAGGCCAGGTGCCCGGCGTCGCGGCAGCGTATGCACCTGCAGGAGGCGTTCATCT
>JAADFX010000039.1:0-29846 GCA_013152685.1 Methanobacteriota archaeon
GGCGAGCCACCCGATCCTGTAGAAGGAAAAACTGAGTTCGAACGATTCTGCAACCTGCTGGGGGTGGTTAAATCCTAAACTTGACAGCACCCCGCTTGGGTCACCTACAGAGACGTTTATGGTTACCGTGGAAGTCCCGTAGGTGGTATTCTGCGGCGAGATTATACTAACCCTCGGTGGGGTTAGATCGGCAATGGCGTAAAGATAGCCATCAGACGAACCGAAATAAATAGTGCCATCACTGCCTATCGCCGGGGAAGAGCGAATAACACCACCAGTCGAGAAATTCCACTTCAGAGTGCCATTCGGATATAAAGCGTAGAAATATCTGGAATTGCCCGGTCGCGAGCCAAAATAAATCGTGCCATCACTGCCTATTACCGGTGAAGAGTATATACCACCACCATCAGCAGACGGGAAGCTCCACTTCAAATTTCCCTCACCAGCACCAAGATATGGACTCCTTCCCGTGTGGTTCAAATCGTGGTGGAACATGGGCCAGGGCGAGTTTGCGAGCTGCGCATTCGCAGCACCAGCCACCGCAACAAGGAAAACCACCAGAGCGAGAAGCTTACCCGCCTTCACTTCCACCCGCCTCCTTTTTATTCGCATCAGCCGGGCTCAGCCCTTCATCTGGCGCTTTAACCCTGACTTCGGAGCACCTCCCGGAGGAGGTGCACACCTTAATTGCATACTCCTTCCCCGCCTCCCACTCCATCCTCACAGGTATCTCGGCGAGGGAGAGGGGAGCCACCTGCGTCTCTGCAGTCACCACCCGCCTGGAGTTGACGTAAACGGCGTCCACCGTCACGCTGCTCCCGCTCCCGTTCCTGAAGCTCAGCACCACCTGCCCATCCCTGAACTCCACGTTCTCTACTCCCACAGCCCCCTCGGTCTCCCGCATCTGCGCCGTCCTGGAGCCGAAGTAGAAGCCCACTATCGTGGTGACCATCGCCATGAAGCCTGAGACCACCTCGCCGATTCCGGTGTACCCCAGGTGAAGAAGGACAAACATAAGTACGGCAAAGGAAAACACAAAGGTTCCTGCAATTGCGCGGCGCATCTCCCCGCGGTTGAGGCTCCGGTTCGAGTGGTACCCCAGAAGCACAAAAACGAGAAACACCACCAGAACAGCAGCCGAGGAGTAGAGCACTCCCTTCGCCGATAGCTTCTCAAATTCCCCTGCAGAGGCCGCAGCACTCCCCGCCTCCGCATGCACAGCAGCAGAGGCGCACACAATAACAACGGCAGCAAATAGGGCTAGTTTTGCGGTAACTGCAGTCCTAGAACACGCGCCCACCTGCCGCAGAGCCACATTCCCTATCGGGGGTAGGTATAGGGACGGCCTCGCCACTTCTACCACCCGATAGACCCCACATGAGAGGCTGCTGGCAGCTCCAAAAACGCCGCCCTTAGCCTCTAATGTGAGGTTTATCACCTTCTGATAATTTTCTTTCAAGTGCACACTCAATATTTAAGTTTTTCGATGATACTGCGCCGCTGCATAGTTTGAGAAAATTATTTATAATATACTTAAGAATGTGAACAAAATTTAGCATTATTTTTAAAAAATAAATTGCTTTCATTAGAAAATAAACTTTCACCTTATAGGTTATTAACCTACTGGCATCGCGTATTAGATAATTAATGGTATCCCCGGGGGAGGTCGGGAGACCTGAAATATGGCAGGGTGCTGGAAGCCCTGCCTCAGGAGGACCGCTTGCGTGCTGCGGCTGTCCTGGAGCATCCTCCAGGAGCACGGAAAAGGGGCAGGTCAGACCACAGAGGATGCCGCTTCTGGCAGAAGAGCCTGCTTAAATTCCCTGCTATTGCACAAAAGTTTAACAGGTTAACATGGGCTGGCTAACCTTGGTGAGAAAAAACAAGGAGGGTTGAGGATGCCCCTCAGGGAGATAAACCGCATAGATAGCGACGATGAGATGTACATAAACTTTACGATGAAGAACACCTATGACATCAAACCTGGAGATATTCTGGTATTTGAGGTACGCCGTCACTTCGATGAGAATAAAAACCTCATCAGGGAGATAAATGAGACCGTCGAGGTTAAGGTGGAAAATCCCCGCTGGATAAACTTCCCCCGCGACCTGCCCGAGTTCCACGAAAAGTACAAGGTGAAGTTTGAGGACTACCTGGAGGTGGTTTACACCCACCTGAAGCGGGGAGACGAGGTTATTGAAATCTTTCCGGGGGAAATGAAAGAGTACCTGGACTTCGACCCCGACAGGGACGAGGACGAGGAGGAGTAGTCCTCAGGGAACGTAGGGAGTCGGAAATATAACCACCGGCACCCGGGAGAAGGAGGCCACCCTGCGGGAAACTGAGCCCATAAAGAACCTCTGGATCCTGCCCTTCCCCGTCATCCCCATGAAGATCAGGTCCACCCCCTTCTCCCTCGAGTACTCCAGGATTGCATCCGCCACATCCCGGGAGGTGTGGACCACCTCACACTCCACACTGGGCACCGAGTCCCTCACAATCCCCTCTGCAGCCTCCAGCACCACCCTGTGGCCGTATCTGTCCCTCCTCTCCGACTCCGGCGCCTCCTCCCCCGCCTTTTCACCGTCCCTGTGAATGTGGAGAATAATAACCCTCTCAAACCTGTACACATCATTCCTCTTCTTTATCTCATACAGGGACTTAAAGGACTCCTCAGAGCCATCCACCGGCACCAGGCACACCTCAAACTTCTCCTGGGGCTCATTCACCAGCATAACAGGCTCCGCAACCTTCGAAAGCACCTTCTCCGCCACGCTACCGAGGCGCTCAGCCGGGCTGAACACCCGTGAGCGCATTATCAGCAGGTCGTGCCTCTGGGCCTCCCTCAGGATCACCTCCTCCGGGTGCCCCTCCAGCAGCATGGTTCTAACAGATATTCCACACCTCTTCGCCTGCTTCTTCGCATTCTTCAGTATCTCCTCACCCCTCCTCACCAGGTACTCCTTCATGCTCTCGGGCATCTCCCTGACAAAGCTGCGCCTCAGCGGTGTTCTGTCCACCACGTGGAGAAAGTGGAGCGATGCGCCCACGTGGCAGGCGAAATTTACGCCGGTTTCCACCACTGGATTCCTGTCGTCCGAGAACTTCACCGCAGCGAGAATTTTCATATCTCCCACCTTATAATGTGAAGGTTTTAACATAAAGAAGTATCCCGGAGATAAACACGGTAATGAAGGTCAGCGGGGCGCCGTACTTCAGGAACTCCTTGAAGGATATGGGGTATCCCATGCGCTCGCTGATTCCCGCCACCACCACGTTCGCCGAGGCACCTATGAGGGTGCCGTTTCCTCCCAGACACGCACCCAGGGCAAGGGCCCACCACAGGGGGTTTCCCCCCAGCTGGGCGATCTGAGCCGCCAGCTCGGGGCTGGTGCTCATGCTGTGCACCAGCGGCACCATCGTCGCCGTGAAGGGAATGTTGTCTATTATGGCACTGGCCACAGCTGACACCCAGAGAATAACAAACATCGCCACAACCAGGTTGCCGCCGGTCAGGTCCACCGCCAGCATCGCCACCTCCTCAATCAGCCCCGCCTCCTCCACGCCCTTCACAATCACGAAGAGCCCAGCGAAAAAGAGCAGAACCCCCCACTCCACCTGGTGCAGCGCCCTGTCGGGATGCTCCATTGTTATCAGAAGCAGCAGGGCGGCGCCCAGCAGGGCCACAGTGGAGGGCTCCAGGTGGAGCGCCGAGTGCAGGAAGAAGAGGAGGATCACAAAGCCGAGCACTGCGAGGGACTTCTTGAGAAGCACCGGGTCCTTGATCTGGTCCCACTCGTTCATTGCGAGCACCTCCTCGATGTTCTCTGGCTTCTGGGACAGGTGGGACCTGAAGACGTACTTGAAGAAGAGCAGTGAAACTCCAAAGACCACCAGCACTATGGGACCCAGGTTCACTATAAAGTCGTTGAAGCTGAGGCCGGCGCCGCTCCCTATTATTATGTTCGGGGGGTCGCCTATGAGCGTGGCGGTTCCCCCTATGTTGGACGCCAGCACCTCTGATATGAGGAAGGGCACCGGGTTGAGCTTCAGGCTGAGGGTGATGCTCACTGTAACCGGGGCGATGAGGAGCACCGTGGTAACGTTGTCCAGGAAGGCTGAGAGGATGGCGGTGGTGGTTGCAAAAAGCAGCATTATGCGCCAGGGGTCGCCGCGGGAGAGCTTTGCCGTCTTCACCGCTATGAACTCGAAGATGCCGGTGTCCTTCAGTATGCCCACTATTATCATCATCCCCAGAAGCAGACCGATGGTGTTCCAGTCCACCGCCTCGCTCATAAAGTGGATCTCACTCGGGTACTCCTCCCTGTCAATTAGTCCAAAAAAGGGACCAAGCGTTATAATCAGGGCACCGCCAGCAAGCGCAGCAACGGTGCGGTGCACCTTTTCCGTCACAATAAGGGCGTAGGAAACAAGCAGGACAGCTGCGGCAAATAGCTCAGGCGTCTCCATGGCATTACTCTCCGGTGGTGTGGTCGGGTATATACAAAGGGCACAACCTATATATTTGTTTTGGAACTACGGCATTTGCCGGTGAAGACCATATACTTTAAATAGCAGTTAATATGATTTGAACGTAATAAAAAAGTATCTAAATGGAATGTGAAGGAGGTACCTGAATGGTAGAGGCAGAACATTCCGTGGACCACAGGGGTCTACTGGCCCACAAGAGGATGTGGACGTCCCTGGGATTTTTTGTTTTTCTTGTAATTACCGCCATGCCGACACCGGAAGGTCTGTACGAGGTTGTTAGAGAGAATGGATATGCAGAGCGAATGTTTGTTGAGAAGAAAATCGTAGGAAATGCGAAGGATTTCCTGTACTTTTACGAAACCGGCAGGATAAAGCTCTCCTCCGAGGACAGGGCAAAGATCGACGAGCTCCTGTCCCTGGCGGAGGACGAGAAGGAGAAGGTTAAGCTCATCGAGGAGGTTATCCTCTCCCGGGAGGAGTGGCGCGCCAAGATAGCCCAGAGTGAGGAGTGGCTCGACCACGTCGCCAAGGAGGCTGCCTTCAAGGCAAAGGTGGTCATAGCCCTGGTGCTGATGTCAGTAATTTTCTTTGCAACTGAGGCGGTGCCCATCGGCGCTGCTGCGATGCTCATCCCCATGACAGGGTACGTCTTCGTGCTCGACGGCCCCAGCCCCAGCGATATAGCCAAGAACTTCATGGGAGACGCCGTTTTCTTCATCCTTGGCGTCCTGGCGCTGGGCTACATCGTGTCAGAGGTGGGCCTTCACAGCAGGATTGCGGCCTCAATCCTGGGATGGGCCCACGGCTTCCGGGGACCTATTTTTGCCATCGCGATAATAATGCCGCTGGTTGGCGCCTTTATATCCGCTCATGCGCTTGCTGCTTTTCTCGCACCCGTTATGGCGAGCATCTACTACGGGGCTGTACGCGCCGCCAGCAAGCGCGGCGAGGTCGTCCATGACCCCGTGCTCGCGAAGATGCTCCTGCTGACCCTCACCTGGTCAATGAACGTCGGCGGTGTGGGTTCACCTGCTGCAGGGGCGAGGAACGCCATAATGCTCCAGTACTTTGAGCACTTCGGCGTGCCCATGAGCTTCGCCCAGTGGATGATGTACGGCCTGCCCATGGTGCCAGTACTCGGGATATCCGTCGCCATCTACTCCCTGCTGGTGTTCAAGCCCAGGGTCAGGGACCTGACCCCCGGGATAGAGACAATAAAGGAGGAAATCCGGAGAAGGGGGCCCATGAGCAGGGAGGAAAAGCTGGTCGCCCTGATACTCGCCGTTACAATCATCGGCTGGGTGTTCGGGGAGCTCTTCGAGATAGGCGGCCTCGGCGCCGCTTCCCTGTTCGCCATGCTGGCACCCATATTCCTGAGGATAGTAAACTGGGAGAAGATGCTCAAGGGCATTGCCTGGGACGCGTGGTTCGTGTACATAGGCGCCCTGGGCCTCGGGGCCTTCATGAAGGAGACTGGTGCAGCGCTGTGGCTCGCCAAGAGCTTCATGGACGCCATGTCTGAGGTTATTGAGCCCAGCGGTCTAATGCTCTGGATCTTCGTCAGCGTGCTGAGCGGTGTGATTACCAACTTCATGAGCGACGCCGCGACCACAGCTCTCCTGGGACCGATAACGCTGCCCATGGGTCTGCTCAGCGACAACCCCGCCGAGCCCTGGGCGGTGGGTCTGGCGACTGCCTTCGCCACCAGCTTCGCCCACATTCTGGTGATAGGCACACCCAACAACGTCATAGTCTACGCCCTGGGCAGGTACCCGGACACCGGTGAGAGGATGCTGAGCGCAAGCGACTTCATCAAGTACGGCGTGGGGATATTTGTGATAAGCCTGGTGATAATGTGGATATTCACCTTTGTGCTGGTGTACAGCATTGTTGGCTTCCCCGAAGGGTTGCTGGAAAGGGCACGGGAATTTGCAGGTATCGGAGGTTATTGAAATGAAGCCGAGGTTCTTGCTGGGTGTGTACCCCGCGGAGCATCTGCAGAGCCTGCTGGTGGTCTCCGGCCAGGTTATAAGGGCCCTCGGGGGCAGGGCCACGGCGCTATACGTGGCACCTGAGGTGCCCAAGAGGTACTTCTCCCTGCTGAACATACCCGCCGGTCCCGGCGGTGAGACCATCTCCAACATGTTCGGCGTGGAGTGGGTGGCAGAGAAGGTGTTCCAGAGGGTTAGCCGGGTGCTGGATGAGTACGGGGTTGAGGTGGAGACCAAGTACATCGTTGGCGACCCCGCCAGGGAGATTGTGCAGGAGATTGAAAGCGGAGGCTACGACTTCGCGGCGGTGGGCACATCGGGAGGCACGGGACTGCAGCGCTCCATCCTGGGGAGCGTCTCCGGGAAGGTGGCGGAGTACTCCAGCGCCCCCGTGCTGGTTGTGAAGAAGGAGACCCAGCTGCGCAGGCTGCTGGCATGCACAGACGGCTCAAAGCTGGCAGCGTGTGCCGTGAAGCTGGGGGCATACCTCGCCAGGAGCATGAACGCTGAGCTCACAGTGCTCTCCGTGGCGAGGAGCGAGGAGCTTGCGGGAATAGCCGAGAAGAACGTGGAGGAGGGCGCCGAAATCGCCAGAGAGCAGGGCGCCAGCGTCAGGACCCTGGTAAAGGTGGGCAAGGTCAGGGACACCATCCTGGAGGCCTCACGGAGCCAGGACCTGCTGCTGCTGGGCTCCCGGGGGCTCAGCAAGCTTCAGAGGCTCCTGATGGGCCACGTATCCCTGGCAGTGGTTGCCCACGCAGACACCAACGTCTTCGTGGTGAAGAGCTGCCCTCAGCTTTAGTCAGCGCACCAGCAGGATGTTGTTCTCAGCCCTCTCCAGAATGTGCAGCGAGATGTGGCCCAGCACCACCCGCTCCAGCTTGCTCAGGCCCCTGGGTGCCAGCGCCAGCAGGTCATGCTGTCGTCCCTCTTCGAGTATCGTCTCCCTCACGCCACCTACCCTTACAGCCTCCTCCACCTGGCCCGCGTAGACGCCGCTCAGCGCCTCCCGCGCCTTCCTCACCGCCTCCTCCGCCTGGGAGCGCTCCCCCTCGCTCCTGGCCACCGAGAGGAGGGTGATCCTGGCGCCTATGGGGCCGGCGAGCTTGCCGGCAAACCTGGCGGCGCGCAGGGAGTGCTCACTCCCGTCGGTGCACACCAGAAAGCTCGACAGCCGCTCCCCGCGGCGGTAGATTAAGGTCGGCACGTGGGAGTACTCGGCAATTTTCTTGGTGAGCTTCGAATCCACGTCCGCGTATATGAGCATGTCGTATCCCCCCTTCTCAATCTCATCCAGCACCTGGGAGACCAGCTCCCCCCCGCGGCTCAGCTTCATCACATCATTGCCGAGCACCCGGGTAATCTCCTCGAATATCCTCTTCTCCTCCTCCTTGTCCACCTTTCCCAGCTGGATGCTGAAGGGGGAGTAGTACTTCTGAGCAATCTCGCTCCTGACGCAGAGGGCGGTTATACTGCCCCTCAGCGCCTTCCTGACCACCTCAGTAACCTTCAGGAGGCCCTCGACCTCCCTGTAGGGCGGGCACACCACCAGCAGCAGTTTCAAAGCGTCACCTCCTCTCTCTGCACTCATTGAATATATCTCTGTCGCAATCCTTACATATACTTTTATCGAGATACTCAAAGGCGCTGGCGATGGCCTCCTTTTTGGTCTCGTGCACTTCCAGCTGCTCCATGAGCCCCTCCTTTGCTATTGCGTCCAGGACCTCGTCCTCCACATGTATCAGGAGGAGCCTGATGTTCTTCTTGTGCAGCTCCTCAATCAGGTCCCTCAGGGCGTCTATGCCAGAGGTGTCCATGTAGTAGACGGCAGCCATGTCGAGTATAACGCACTTGACCTTCCGGTGGCTCCCCACCAGGCGCAGAATCTCATCCCTCATGTGCTCCGCATTCACATAAATCATCGGCCCCTCTGGCTTGAGTATGAGGAGCTGCTCACACCCCGACTCCCTGAGCTCAGAGCAGGCTATGAAGTACCCGGTTTCCTTGTCCTTTGTGACTATGTAAACACTGGTGTGCATCGTCTTCCAGACGTACAGCGCCAACGCGAGCACAACGCCGACAATTATGCCGTCGTCCGGCTTTGTGAGGATGGAAACCGCGAAGGTCGTCATGGCAACGATGCCGTCGTACCTGTTTATCCTGTAGATCTCCAGCAGCTGCCTGGGCTGGAAGAGCTTCATCACCGCAAGGATAACAATGACCGCCAGCATGAACTTGGGGAGGTAGTAGAACACGGGCGTCAGCACGGTGATGGAGAGCAGCGCGAGGATGCTGAAGATTATTATGGACACGCCGGTGCGGGCACCGCTGGACCAGTTAACGCTGGTTCCCGAGAAGCTGCCGCACACCGGGTAGCCCCTGAAGAAGGCGGTGGCTATGTTGGCGAGCCCCTGACCTATGAACTCCTGGTTGAAGTCAACCTTCTGCTTCGTGTTGTAGGCAACTATCTTGGAGATGGAGTAGGTCTCGGTCATGCCGACTATGGCTATAACCGCGGCGGAGGCTATGAGCACTCCCAGCTTGGAGATGTCAACTCCCGGGAAAACCGGCATGGGCAGGCCCTGGGGAAGGCTCCCCACCAGCTCAACGCCCTTCTCCTCCAGGTTCATGAAGTACACCAAGAGGGTGAGCACAACCAGCACCACCAGCGTCTCCGGCATTCTGGGATACCTGCGGTGGAGGTAGATTATTGAGGCGAAGGCAACAATGGACAGGCCCAGCACATACAGGTTGGTCTCCGGCAGATTCTTCAGTATCTCCAAGAACATCAGGATAACGTACTCCTCCTTCGGAACGTGGATGCCGAAGATGTACTTCAGCTGCGTGGCGGTAATGATCAGCGCGGCGGCGTTTACAAATCCGATTACCGCCGCGTGGGATATGAGGTTGAGAATGAAGGTGAGGCGGAGCAGGGCGATTACCAGTATGATGAACCCCACTATCAGGGATAGCAGGGCGGCCATGTTTATGTACTCCGGAGTCCCGGGCTCCGCCAGGGGTGAGAGGGCGGTAAACACCAGCACCGTCATAACACCCACAGGACCAGTGAAGAGCAGCTTGTTGCTGCCGAAGAGGATGGCAACCAGCGGCGCGACAAAGCTGGCATAGAGGCCGTAGATGGGCGGAAGACCTGCGACGAGGGCATACGCCATCGCCTTGGGTATCATGCTGACGCCGAGGTTTATCCCCGAAATCAGGTCAAAATAAAAATATCTGGACTTGTAGTTCCTGAGCCAGGATATCGCCGGGATAATCTTCTCCAGGTTCATTGCACTCTCACCTCATGGGAAAATGAACTCTCTGCCGCACCTCTGCGCGGGAGAAGTAAAAGCTCTCCTCCTGTCCTTATAACCACTAGGTCTGAAAGCCACACACAGCAAAACAAACGTTCTCATCTACCTCCTGAAGGGAGTCTGGATAGGTTTTGGAAACAATCGGGATGTAGATAACAATCACCATATTTAAACTTTACTAACGGTTTTGCGCTCTTATGCACAGGCTCAGTCCTGCTTGGGCACGACCAGCACGGGCACCTTCAGCAAACGGCCGAGCTCGCCTATCAGCCCCTCGGTGGTGCTGCCCAGAAAAAGCTTGAAGAGGTGGCTCTTCCCGGTGGGTGCGATCACAATAAGGTCTATATCACCCCGCTGCCTCACAAACTTTATTATCTCGTCGGATGGTCTCCCCCTGCCCTTGATTATTATGCCCTCCACCCTGACGCCTGCCTCCTCGCCGAGCCTCTTCACCCTGTCTATAATCTCCAGGGCGTCGCTCTCCGTCTGCATCCTCCCCAGGAGCTCCCGCTTTATCCTCACCTTCCAGGTCTCCAGGGAAATTTCTGGATCGTAGATGTGGAGGGCAACCACCTCCCCCCCACACCTGCGGCACAGCTCCACGGCATACCTCTCCGCCGCGTAAGCCGCCCAGGAGCCGTCGGTGGGCACAAGAACCCTCATTCTCCATCCCCTCCGGTGATCTTTTCATAAATCTTCAGGAACTCATCCCAGTGTTCCAGCATCCTGTCCGTCAGGAAGTACATGACAATGTAGGTGTGCTCCGAGGTTTCAACAATCCCGTGCTTCAGGAGGATGTTGAGGTGGTACCTGACGGTGGTGTAGTCCATCTTGAGCTTCTGGGCTATCTGGTTGGCGTTGCTGGGCCTCTCGTGGAGTATCTTTACTATCTTGGCTCTCACCACCCCGCCCTTTGTCACTCCGAAAATCCACCAGAGCAGCTTCTTGTTCATTGTCACTACCCGACATCTCAATAAAGCTTATATATTATCTCCTGACATCTGTTTCCTGAAGGATATGGATGACCTCATTCTAACCGCAAGGCTGGTCTTCAGCGTAATAAACCTCATCATCCTGAGCGTATTGGTCTACATCTTTTTTAAGCGTTACCTCGAGCTGAAGTCAACCTTCACCCTGGGCTTTCTGCTATTTGCGCTGGCCCTCTTCTTCAGAACTTTTTTTGCAGCCCCCATTATAAAGGTGTTCGTCTTCGGTGTAGAAACCTCCAGCGTGGTCGACCACTACAGGCTGATCGCTGACGTATTTGAGACCATGGCACTGCTCATATTCATCTACCTGAGCACCAGGTAGCAGGGGGCGGGACGGAGGACTTTGGGAAGGAGTTTGGAAAAAGTTCAAAGATACTTGGGACTCTTTTGAGAATTTTTCTTTAAATTTATTGGAAAATAAATATATATCAGGCTTATTTTAGTATAACTCAGCAACAAAACGGAGGATTCCACAGAATGACTGGAAGAAATATCTTAATTGTCGTATCCGACTCTGGAAATTTTAAGAAAATTCTGCCGGAGATGGTGGAGTGGATGAGGGCCCTTGGAGACAGGATAAACGCCACGCTGCTCGGCGTGGCTGAGTTTGCAGAGGCCGCGACGCCCGTGCTGGAGGAGATGAAGCTGAAGAGGGTTCTGCTGGAGGAGCTGGCCTCTGAGCTCGAGAGGCACGGAATCGCCGCCGACATCAGGATCCGCACCGGAGAGCTGGCCAAGGAGGTTGTGGAGGAGGCAGGAAGGCTCGGCGCCTTTGCCATCCTGATGACCACCGGCGGCAGGGCGGGAGCCCTGAGAGCCGGGATCAGCACAGTGAACCAGGTCATACGCAGGGCGCCATGCCCGGTGGTGGTCTTCAAGCCAAGGCTGCTGAAGTTCACCGACAGGGTGGCGCTGACCCTGTCTTCCAGGATAAAGAGGCTCACAGCGAAGCCCGCCATGGAGCGGAGCTAGGAGGGCTGACTATGGAGAGAAGGGCAGTAGTTGTTGTCAATACAGTGGCAGACGCCGGAGTGGAGAGCCGGGAGTTCGCGGAGTTCTGTGCGGGCTGGCTCAGGAACCACTGCAGCGGAGAGATGGGGTGCAGAGTTGTGCTGCTGTACACCGCCGGAGATGAGAGCGCCGGGGAGCTGGCGGAAAGGCTCGCGCCTGCCTTCGAGAGGTACGGGATACACACCGAGAAGGCGGCGGCGAACTGCTCCGCAGAATGCCTCCCCGAGAGGATAAACTCCCTCAGACCAGAGGTGGTGTTCATAGCCGACTCAAAGCCTGGAAAAAGGGTTAAGAGGAGCGCCATAGGGCTGATGGTGGAGTACAGGGACCCCAGGAAGAGGGAGCTGGGAATCTCCGCCGCCTACGGCCTGGCAGCGCTGGTGCTATACGTTGCAATCTTTGCCTCCTTTGGCACCATAAGGGAGATTCTCTCTCAGCGGAGCCTGGTGTCTGTGGGGGTTATACTCGGCACGGTGCTGGCGGTCGCGTACCTCTACGGGAGCACAGTCGCCCACGTGCTCAGGTACCTGGGAATCAGGCCAAAGGCGCACTAGGGGGTGCAGCAATGGGAGGCTTTGTACCACCACCCACCGGAGCGGAAGTGGAATTCATAGACCTCACCCTGGGAACCGCACTTGCCGTTGCCCTCCTGGGCTTTATAGGGGGCGTGCTGAGCGGCTTCCTGGGCAGCGGGGGAGCCTTCATAATGACTCCCGGGATGATGAACCTGGGTGTCCCGGGAATCCTGGCCGTGGGCTCCAACATAACCCACAAGTTCGGCAAGGCGATTGTGGGCTCCAGAAGCCACGGAGAGCTGGGGCACGTGGACAAGAAGCTGGCGGTCATGATGGTCATCGGACTCCTAGCAGGGGTGCAGGTGGCGGTGAAGGTCAACTCCCAGATATTCGAGTCCATGGGGAAGGCCGCCTCCAACCTGTACATTAGCATGATCTTCATCCTGGTGCTCACGGCAATAACACTGGTGATACTCAGGGACCTCAGGAGGGAGCAGGGCGAAAGAAAAGGCGGCACTGAGCTCGCCCGGAGGATTCAGAGCATCCGCATACCACCCGTGGTGCACTTCGAGGTCGCCAGGATAAGGGTTTCCCTGTGGTTCCCCCTCGCAGTGGCCTTTGCCACCGGATACCTGGCGGGTACCATAGGTGTCGGCGGATTCATAGGTGTGCCCGCCATGATATACCTGCTTGGGATAAACACCAGGGTTGCGGCGGGCACGGAGCTCTTCCTGGCAATATTCTCCGGGGCGTGGGGCGCCATAAACTACGCGCTCCGTGGCTATGTGGACCTGAGGCTGGTGGTGCTCCTCTACCTGGGCTCCCTGGTGGGGGTGCAGCTGGGAGCAATAGCCACGGAGATAGTGGAGCAGCGGGTGGCAAAGCTCGCCCTGGTTACCGTAATAGCCACCTCTGACCTGGGAAGGGTGGTGATGATCCCCGAGTACCTGCGGCGGATGGGCTACATTGAGATGAGCCAGCACGCGGGCGAGGTCCTCAGCATGGTAAGCATGGCACTGCTCTTTGGCGGCGCCCTTCTGGCAATAGCGGTGATCTTCAAGAAGGTCAGGGATGCTGCCGCCCTGGGCAGAAAGGCCCCCGCACCGAGCCACCACTAGGAGGTGAGGAGATGGGCGGACCTTACTCCCACATCCTGGTGGCAACCGACGGCTCGAGGTTCAGCGAGGCTGCCGTGTGCTATGCGATGCACCTGGCGAAGCAGAGCGGCGCAAGGCTGACAATCATCCACGTGGCAAATGTGCACGGCTACGTGGAGGTGCTGTGGCACGACATGAAGCGGAAGTACAGGGAGGAGGGCATGAGGGTGCTGGAGGAGGTCAGGGAGCACTGCAGCCTGGAGGGCATCGAAGCGGAGACGCTGCTGGAGGAGGGCGTCCCCTACCTCAAAATAGTTGAGGCGGCAAAGCGCCTGAACTGCGACCTGATTATACTGGGAAGCCACGGCCACTCGGGACTCGAGAAGATGTTGCTGGGGAGCGTCGCCGAGAGGGTGATAGGAATTTCGCCCGTGCCGGTGATGGTGGTGCCACCCGAGTATGTGGTCAGGAGAGGTGGGGAATCAGGAGGTGGTAAACGGTAATAAAAAAATTCTGCACTTAACTCCGGAAAATGTCTATTTTTTCTCTATATTTTTTATGTGATGTGAACCGTGTTTCAGGATATTTTAAGTCTATCGGGGGGTGAGATAATATACAAAATAATTCAGGAGGTGATGCGTGTGAGAGGGCTGTTGATACTCGCAGCCTTGATGGCGATGCTGGCGCCTGTGCATGCCCAGGAGGTGAGCATCGCCGTGCTTGTGTCCGACAACCCCGCTGACTACGCGGTGGCCCAGCTTCTCGCCGAGAAGCTCAACGCAACGCTGGTGGTAACACCCTGGGGGGTGCTGACCGACGAGGCGGTGGCTGAGATAGAGGCGAGTGGCGCCACGCTTGTCTACGTGGTAGGCGGACCGGTGGCGGTGCCGGATGTGGAGGTGAAGATAAAGGTAGAGGTTAAGAGGATAGCCGGCAAGGACAGGTATGAGACCGCCGCCATCGCAGCCAGCCTGTGGAACGCCACTGAGGAGGCGATAATCGTAGAGGGCATGGACGAGTACGGAATCAGGGAGGCGCTCAAGAGGGCAAAGGCCCTGGGAGTGCCGATTCTCCTGGTAAAGGACGACGATGTGCCCGAGGAGGTCAGGGAAGCGGTGAAGAGGCTGAAGGCGAAGAGGGTCCACCTGATCCCGGCTCCCGACATGAACCACACCAGGATAAAGGAGGAGCTGAAGGAGCACGTTGAGGACATAGAGGAGAGCAGGGTTGACATGCAGGAGCGTGCCGCAGAGGCCATAGAGGATGCCAGAGAGGAGATAGCAGAGGTGGAGGCGGAGCTGAACACCACCAACATAACCACGGGCTGGGAGCTCGCCGCCGCAAAGCTGCTGATAACCGCCAAGCGGCACCTGAAGGAGGCTGAGGAGGCGTACAACCAGAGCCTCTTCGGCAGGGCCTTTGGTCTGGCCGTGGCGGCGGAGAACAAGGCTGAGGCTGCGGACAGGCTCCTGGAGCGCGTTGCGCCGGGCTACTACAGACGCCACGTGGAGGAGGCAGAGGAAGAGATAGAGATGCACGGCATCGAGAGAGCCAGGGAAGAGCTGGAGAAGGAAGAGGAGATGATGGAGAAGGCCAGGGAAATGGCTGAGGAGAAGCGCGAGAGGGCCAAGGAGCGCAGGGAGCGTGCCAGGGCAGGAAAGATGGAGTTCGAGGAGGAGCACGAATACGAGAACGCCACCAACATGACTATGGAGATGAGAATGGAAATGGAGCTGGAACACGAGGAGGAGGGCCTTCCCGCCGGGAGGTAGAGCTCCTCCCTCTCTTTTTTTGCTCAGATTCTCCCGACGCCCGCGAGGTAAACCACCGTCTCTTCTTTTCCGTCCACGCCTATAAGCTCATTTACCTCGTCGTCGAAGCACGCACCTATGGCGCAGCAGCCGAGCTCAAGGGCAGTGGCCGCCAGGTAGAGGTTTGCGCAGATGTGGGCCGCGTCCTTGTAGATGTACCTCCAGCCCCGCTCGCCGTACTTCCACTTCGTCCTCGCAGCCACCGCCGTCCAGACAAAAACCACACTCGCACGGGAAAGGAACTCCTGCTCCAGCGCCGCGCTGGCAATGCGCTCGCGGAAGTCGCCCCTGCGGAGCAGCTCAAGCGCGTGCCTGAGCACCGCGTAGTGGTACACCCCCCTCTCCAGGCCATCAACGGCGTTCACCACCAGGTAGGTCTCTATGGGGTAAAGCGCCCCCGCGCTTGGGGCGGCGCGCAGGTAGTAGCCCGAGACCTCGCCCGTTATCCCCTGCGTCGCCCACAGGAGCTGCGAAAGCTCCTCGCCGGTTATCTCCTCGCCGGTGTACTCCCTGCGGGAGCGCCTCTTTGCAATCACCTCCCACAGGGGCATCCCTCCCCGCCTCCTGGGCTCAGGCAGCTTCAGCAGGGGCGCCTCCTCATAAAGCTTGTACAGCTCGGGCGGTGCCCAGTGGCGCCAGCGGTGCTTCGGCGGCTCCCCGCGCCGCAGCTTGGTGAACTCGTGGTACTCATCACCTATCCCTGCCACAGCCTCTCCCTCCCGGCAGCGCCGCAGAGCGCAGGTGGCAAAGGCCCGCCCACACCCACGGGGTGAGGGGTCAGCCACCCCCCGTGAGCAGGACTATGGCCTCGGCCAAATCGCCCCCCGTCTTCTCCAGCGCCTTCCTGGCCTCCTCGGTGCTCACCCCCGCCTGCTCGGCGACCAGCTTAACGTCCTCCTCGGGTATGGCAAGGACCTCCCTCTCCTCGCCTGTTATCTGGTAGGTCTTCTGCCCCATTGCCCTGATAACATTCACCGTCGGGTTCTCTATCACAATCTCCCTGTCCTCGAGCTTGATAACCACCTCCCTCGCCGGCAGCTCCTCCATCTCCATTCCCAGCTGCTTCATCATCTTCTTCATCTGCCTGGGATTTATCTTCCCCGGAAACATCTGCACACCCAGAAAAAGATGGGGCGCCGGGAATAAAAAGTTAACCCCCTCAGGAGATCAGGCAGTAGTGGTTAACCCCGTTGATCTTCACCTTCCTCAGGTACCTGTAGAGCATGTGGTAGTAGATGAACATCTTTATGTGCCCCTCGTTCACCCTGTACCCCCTCTCAGCGAGCCTCCGCGCTATGGTGCGGCCGTCCACAACCTCCCCGGGCTCAATAACCTCCAGGATTGCCCTAACCTTGTTCGCGGTGTTTCCGAACTTTCTCACCTCTCATCACCTCCTTCAGGTAGAGGTCAAGGGCTATGCCGAGCAGAACGCTCGCCACAGCAAACGCAACAGTGGTAGCGGGATCCAGCTCAACCACCTCTCCGCCTTATTCTGTAAAATAAAGTGTTAAAAGAAGTATTTATTATTTTTCTGTAAATTGTCGCCGCTCATTCTTAAATAATCCCATAGTTTGCTATATTTTTGTTTAAAAACGTTTATCATCGTCCACATGTGTAAACGGGAAGCCGCACCGCAGCACCGGCTACCGCCCGAAAACAGGCTCTCAGAAAAAAGGCTCCGAATTGTTTCAAAACGTTTCTTCGGAGGTGGTTTTATAAGTTATCCTATAAAATGCTCCAGACTCCGTTGATTCTTGCTCAGCCTGCGCTGTCTTGCCACAACAAACTCCTGGAACGCCTCAAGGCTCTGAAAGCGCAGGCGCGCGATGGCCCTGAAGTACCAGTCGCTGGCATTTATCGCCGCCACGCTGTTCGCTATATTCGCCGCCTTAACGGCGTTGTCGGTGCTCAGATAGCTCGCCACAAAGGCTCCTGCGAAGGCGTCGCCGCAGCCGGTGAGGTCAACTATTCTGCGCTGGACCACCGAGGGTGAGAAGCTCACCTCACCTCCCTCCAGTATAATACTCCCGTACACCCCCATGGTAACCACCACTATGTTGTGCCGCAGCTTTTTCAGGGCATTGATCGCGTGCTCAAGGCTCCGCGTTCCGGTGAGCCGCATCGCCTCCTCGTCGTTTATGGTGAAGATGTCCACCTCACCTATCAGCTGCAGGAGCTCCCGCCTGTACCTCTGGAAGTAGGCAACGTGGGTATTCAGGGAAACCAGGGCGTAGGTGTGCTCTCTGAGGTGCTCCAGAAAGGAGCGCTGCTTGCTCGCCGCCATGGGGGCTATGTGGAAGGCCTTCGCCGTAAGGTACCTCTCCGGAATATCCCCCGGCCTCAGGTGCACTCCCACGCCGAGCTGGTAGCTCCGGTAGTGGGCCTGTCCGGCACCGTCGTACTCAATTTCGAAGCTGGTGCTCCTGCCGCGCACCTGCCTTATACCGGAGGTATCCACCCCGGCGCCTCTGAGAACAGAGTAGAACTCCGCCGGAAAATCCGCGCCGACCCTCGTAACAACGCCCACCCTGGAGAATATCTTAGCCGCCAGCGCCGAGTAGATCGCCGCCCCGCCGAGCTGCCGCCTCTCTGTGCCCGCGACCCTCACCAGGTCAACACTCGCGTGCCCGACTGAAACCACATCCATGAAATAAGAAGACCGGCGGCGAATAAATCTTTTACTAAAGCCTTGCTGCAACATAGGCCTGCCCCAGGGCTATGCCCCCATCCCCGGGCGGGACAAGGCTGTGCTGAAGAGGCAGGAGCCCCTCCTCCGAGAGCACCTCCCTTATGCTGCGAACAATCGCCTCGTTGTAGGCCACCCCGCCGGTGATGCCCACCCTCTCCACTCCCCGGCGCTCCGCCGCGCGGACTGCGAGAAGTGCCATGCCCCTCGCCAGCGCCGCCTGGAGGCTGGCTGCTATGTTCTCCCTCGCCTCCCCGCCGCGCAGGTGCTCTAACGCAGCTGAGAACATCCGCCTCGTCTCCAGCACCTCACAGCCGGAGACCCTCTTCAGCTCCACGGGCAGCTCCAGGCAGGCGTCTCCCCTCATTGCAAGCGCCTCGAGCTTCATCGCGGGCTCGCCCTCGTAGGTGCGCTCCCTGCATGCCCCCAGGAGCGCCGACGCCGCATCAAGCGCCCTGCCCATGCTGGAGGTCTCCACCACATTGAAGCCCCGCTCCAGCTGCCTGGGCACAATCTCCGCCTCCTGCGCGGGCATTCCCAAGCTGAGGAGCAGCTCGGCCAGCTCCTCGCCCTTTAGGGAGGGGTACAGCATCCCGGCGAGGAGGCGGAGGGGGCGGCGCGTGGCGAGGTCTCCCCCGGGAGCGGGGATGTACTCCAGGTGCGCCTCCCTGTAGCAATCTGCGCCAGTGCAGTAGAGCACCTCCCCGCCCCATGCCCTGCCATCCTCGCCATAGCCGAACCCGTCCATGGCAATGGCGATGAGCTCCTCCTCGCCGCTCTCTGCGAGAAGCGCCGCAGCGTGGGCGTGGTGGTGCTGCACCTCCTGCGTAGAACAACCGTAGCGCGAGGCGAGTTCTTCGGCGAGCCTCGTGGTGGAGAACTCGGGGTGGAGGTCGTGGGCTATGCAGGTGAGCCCTTCAATGCGGTTGAGCTCCATCATCGCCCTGCAGGCCTCCTCCAGGAACTCCAGTGTGGGAAGCTTTCTGGTATCGCCGATGTGCTGGGTGAGGAAGGCACGTCCCCGGGAAAGCACACACGCGGTGACGTTCTCCTCCGCACCCAGGGCGAGCACCGCCCCATCATGCTCCAGCCTCACCTCCACCGGCAGCGGGACATAGCCGCGGGAGCGGCGCAGGAAGCTGGCTCTGCCCGAGACCACCCTTACCACGCTGTCGTCCACGCGGTTCCTTATCCTGCGGTTGTGCACCAGCGAGTAGTCCTGGTAGCCCAGGCTGAGAACAGCCTCCGGGGTTATAGCCATTGGCTCGCCCGGCGCGTTGGCGGAGGTCATTACAAAGGCGGGCTCCCGGGAGTAGTGGAAGAGCAGGTGGTGCACCCCCGAGTAGGGAAGCATTATCCCCACGTTGCCTAACCCTGGAGCCACCAGCGGGGAGAGGGGGGAATCCTCCCGCTTCCGCAGCAGCACTATTGGACGCTGCGGACTTAGGAGGAGCCTCTCCTCCTCCCTGTTAATGTAAGCCAGCTTCCTGGCGGTTTTCAAATCCCTCGCCATAATCGCAAAGGGCTTCTCCGGCCTGCGCGAGGCCCTGCGCAGCTTGGCTATTGCTCCTGAGTCAGTTGCCCTGGTTGCGAGGTGCGTGCCAGCGACGCCCATTATGGCGACCACATGCCCCTCATCCAGGAGCCTTGCCGCCTCTTTAACCGGGTCCGCCGCAGAAATCCTGCGCCTGCCCTGGTAGAGCTCATACCTCGGGCCGCACCTCGGGCATGCGATGGGCTCGGCGTGGAAGCGCCTGTCGCTGGGGTTAAGGTACTCCTCCCTGCAGGCCTCGCACATGGGAAAGTCGCGCATGGTGGTGTTCTCGCGGTCGTAGGGCAGCGCCTCAATGATGGCAAACCTGGGTCCGCAGTCGGTGCACACGGTAAAGGGGTAGAGGTAGCGCCTTTCGTGAGGGGAGAAAATCTCCTCGGTGCAGGAGTCGCATATGGCAACATCCGGAGGAATCACTGAGCCGAATCCCCCCTCGCCGGAGCTCTCCACCACCACAAAGTCCCCGTACTCCTCATCCCCGGCGGGAAGCTCCTCTATGCTGTGAATCTCCGCCAGAGGCGGAAGCCTGCTCCTCAGGAGCTTCAGAAAGCCTTCCACATCGCCTATCGCGAGCACCTCGACGCTGTTTCCCAGGTTGCGCACATACCCGCGGAGGTTCAGGCTCTTTGCTATGCGGTAAACGAAGGGTCTGAAGCCCACGCCCTGCACAACGCCGCGAATAAGGAGGCGCTTCCTCATCGCTAGATTCTTGTCCCCCACGCTTATAGCTCTTTGCCCTTCTTCATGAAGGCGTAGGTGTAGAATATCCTCTCAAGCGCTGTGGAGTGGGAGAGCAGGGCGACGAGCAGAAGCGCATAGTAGAGCGCCCTCTCCGCCTGGAGCACTCCAGCCAAGGCAAGCAGAAGGGCGATGATAATGATAAGCAGCCTCTCAGCGCGCTCCCCCAAGCCCACGTCGCAGCGCGGAATGAAGAGCTCCGCCCTCGCACGGGTGTAGCTCACCATAAAGCATCCGAGGAGCGCCATAAAGGCGAGCAGGTAGTGGCTCTCCAGGTAGAGGGCAATGCCTATTATCACCGCCGCGTCCGCGTACCTGTCCAGGGTCGCGTCGAGAAAGGCGCCGAATTTGCTCTCGCGGCGCGTCAGCCTCGCAACGGCGCCGTCGATGGCGTCGAAGAAGCCCGTGAGCAGCAGGAAAAGAAGCGCGAGCTCCAGGCGCTTTGCCGCCAGAGCAAAGGCGGTGGCGACACTGGCGAGCAGCCCCATCAGGGTGAGCAGGTTGGGAGATAAGCCGAGGGCTGCGAAAAGTCTGGCAAAGGGCATTATAAGCGCGCTCGCAACTCCTCTGAAGCGTGCGCTCAGCATGCTTGGCTTAAAGCCTTTACTCGTTAAAATACTTATCGCGGATATGAGGGTGCTCATTGTCACCGGGAAGCTCTCCGCGAAGCGCGCCCGCGAGGTTGCCAGGCGCTTTTCAGCTAAAGTGCACGTGGCCGAGGAGGAGGTGGCCAGCCTCCTCACGCCCGAGAAGATTGCCAGAAGCCTGGGAAGGGTGCGCGACGCCGACCTGGTGCTTGTTCCCGGGCTGGTGAAGGGCGACGTCTCCAGCGTGGCGCGCACCGCGGGGGTTCCGGTGTACAAGGGGACGAGGGACATCTCCGACCTGGAGGTGCTGCTGAAGAATCTGGACAGGGTGGAGCTCTCCACCACTGCGCCAGCAGACTCTCTGCTCGAGGAGGCGATCCGCCAGCGCGTGCTGCGCGAGCTCAAGCGGGTTGACTCGGCGAGGGTAAAGGAGAGGCTGCTCAAGCGCAGGTGGAACATGCTCATAGGCAGCCTGGCGGTGGGCAGGGACTTTCCCATGCGGATTATGGCGGAAGTCGTTGGAATAGAGCACCTGAGCGATGAGGAGATTCTGAAGCAGGCAACATACTTCAAGCGCAGCGGTGCCGATATAATAGACCTGGGGATAATGCAACCCTCGCCAGGGCGCGTGGAGGAGGTTATAGAGCTCCTGAAGCCCCTGGGGGTGCCCCTCTCGGTGGACACCATGGAGGCGCGCAACCTGGAGGCGGCGATAGATGCGGGGGCGGACCTGCTCCTGAGCTTCGACCACGAGCTTTTGAAGGAGTTCTCGGGTGTTGAAGTGCCCAGCGTGATTATACCAAGACGCGGGAGGGAGGTGCCCCCCAAGCCAGAGCAGCGGGTTAAACTCCTGGAGGAAAACATAGCGCTGGCGGAGGAGCAGGGGTTTAAGAAGGTTATAGCTGACCCGCTGCTATCCCCCCTGAATTTCGGGTTTGCGGAGAGCGTCGAAGCCTACAGGCGCTTCGGTGAGCGCCACCCCGAGCGGGTGATGCTCTTCGGGCTGGGCAATGTGAGCGAGCTTCTGGACGCGGACTCCACAGGAGTGAATGCGCTGCTCGCGGGCATAGCCAGCGAGGTGGGGGCGAGCATCCTCTTCACCCCGGAGGCGAGCGGAAAGACCCGCGGGAGTGTGCGCGAGCTGAACATAGCTGCAAAGATGATGTTCCTGGCGAAGCGCCGCAGGAGCCTGCCCAAGGACCTGGGGCTCAGCTTGCTGGTGTGCAAGGAGAAGAGGGTAAGGCGCGAGCCCCTGCCGGAGGATGTGAGGCGGGCGAAGAAGATTAAGGCGGAGCAGAGCACCTCCCATTCATGGGACAAGAAGGGCTACTTCAAGATATACGTGGACGACGCCATATACTGCGCCCACTATAAAGATGGGAAGCTCAACCTTGTGGTTACAGGTGAAAGCGCCCGTGAGATAGGCGACACCCTGCTGCGCCTGGACTTGGTGGGCGAGCTCTCGCATGCGCTCTACCTGGGGAGGGAGCTACAGCGCGCCGAGGAGGCGCTGCGCTTCAGGAGGAGCTATGTGCAGAGGTGAGGCTGTTCCAGAGGTGCATGATAACCTCTCAAGGTTCAATTCACAGCCTCAGCCCTTCAGCTCCTTGGAAACGTAACAGCAGCCTTCCAGAAGGTGAAGGTTGCGGCTGCTATCCTCTCTGAACTCCCCGGCTCAGGAAGGAACACGTAGAGATGTGCTTCCCCCGCGTAGCGGCCCTTGCTTAATCCCAGCAACAAGTTAAAAATTGTTACCGTTGAGACTGCTCGGCTAATTTGCGGCTCGACAACAAAGTGAGAGAGGTTGTTAGGCGTGCCCAGGGTTAAGATTACCGACACAACTTTTCGCGATGCGCACCAGAGTTTAGCCGCCACGCGCATGAGAATGCGCCACATGGTGCCGATAATCGAAAAGATGGACGAGGTGGGCTTCTTCTCCATGGAGGTGTGGGGCGGTGCCACCTTTGACGCGTGCATCCGCTACCTCAACGAGGACCCCTGGGAGCGAATCCGCACCTTCAAAAAGCACATGAAGAACACGCCGACGCAGATGCTCCTGCGCGGGCAGAATCTCGTGGGCTACAAGCACTACAGCGACGACATAGTGGAGAAGTTTGTGGAGAAGGCGTACAGGAACGGGGTGGACATCTTCCGAATCTTCGACGCACTCAATGACATCCGCAACATGGAGTTCGCGATACGCGTGGCGAAGCGCCTGGGTGCCCACGTGCAGGGCACAATATGCTACACCATCTCGCCTGTGCACACCATCGAGAGCTTTGTGGAGCTTGCGAAGCGCCTTGAGGAGCTGGAGTGTGACTCCCTTTGCATAAAGGACATGGCAGGTCTGATTTCTCCGCAGGCGGCGCGCGACCTGGTGAGTGCGCTGAAGAAGGAGATCTCCATACCCATAGACCTGCACTCCCACTGCACCTCCGGCATGGCGCCCATCTCCTACTTCGCCGCGATAGAGGCGGGTGTTGACATCATAGACACGGCGATGTCCCCCTTCGCCTGGGGCACATCGCAGCCGCCCACGGAGAGCATGGTGGCAGCGCTCAAGGGCACGCCCTACGACACCGGCATTGATCTGGAGGCCTTTGCGGAGATAACGCCCTACTTCAAGGAGATTAGAAAGCGCTACGACGCAATAATTGAGGACATCTCGGAGATGGTCGACGTTAATGTGCTGCTATACCAGATTCCCGGGGGAATGATGTCAAACCTGATTTCTCAGCTCAAGGAGCAGAACGCCCTGGACCGCCTGCCTGAGGTGCTGGAGGAGGTGCCCCGGGTAAGGAAAGACCTGGGCTACCCGCCGCTGGTAACGCCCACATCGCAGATCGTCGGCACCCAGGCGGTGATGAACGTCCTCGTTGGAGAGCGCTACAAGGTGGTGCCCAAGGAGGTCAAGGACTACGTCCGCGGCCTCTACGGCAGGCCTCCTGGGCCAATAGACGAGGAGGTTAAGGCGAAGATAATCGGCGACGAGGAGGTAATAACCTGCCGCCCGGCGGACCTGCTTAAGCCCCAGCTCCACCAGCTGGAGAAGGAGGCGGAGAAGCTGGGCATAATCAAGAAGGAGGAGGACCTGCTCACCTACGCGCTTTACCCCGCCATAGCGGTCAAGTTTCTCAGGGGCGAGATGCGCGAGGAGCCCCTGCCGGAGAGGCGGGAGGCTGAGGCCGAGGCGGAGAGGGGCATCCCCACGGAGTACCTCGTGGAGGTGGACGGCGAGGAGTTCAGTGTGCGCGTAAAGCCGGTTGGCGGCTTTATGGAGATCACCCAGGCGGCGGAGCAGCCGCGCGCGCCTCCGAAGGAGGTGGAGGGCGGCATAAAGGCGCCGATGCAGGGCATGATAGTGAAGATAAACGTAAAGAAGGGCGACGAGGTGAAGAAGGGCGACGTGGTGGCGGTGCTCGAGGCCATGAAGATGCAGAACGACGTGGTAGCAAGCCACGATGGCAGGGTGGAGGAGATCTTCGTGGAGGAGGGAGCCAACGTCTCCGCCGGGGATGTGATAATGGCGGTGAGGTGATTTCACTTTTCCCGCGCCATCAAAAGGATTTAATAACCCCGTGCCCTACTTCTTTTGATGCTCGAGCTGACCTACGAGACCTTCGCCAGGAAGAGGCCCAGCCTGAGGCGCAGGCTTGAGGAGCTCCTCCACAGCGGAGAGCTGCGGGAGTACCGCGAGCTGTGGCACAGCTACGAGGCAAGGGCGGAGCCCTGCACCGCCGCTGGCGTGGACGGAAGCAGCAACTGCAAGCGCTACAAGGCTCTGCTCCTCTATGCTGTGAATGCGGTTGCGGTGAGCTACGACGGCTCCCTGGGGGAGAAGGGCTGCGCCGACGTGGACTTCCTCACTCCCTACAAGTACCTCTCCGAGAGGCTCGACCTCTACCGCTCCACCCTGGAGCTCAAGGTGGCGCTGGAGGTGGTGGAGGATGTGGAGCTCCTGATGCTGGACGGCTCCCTGCACAGCAGCCTAACCGCGCCGAAGCAGTGGTGGCGGTTCATGGAGAGGGAGGAGGTGGAGGAGGTGCTGAAGCTCCTCCCGGAGCTTGAGGAGAGCGAGGGAACCGAGCTACTGGCAAAGCGGCTTGCCTCGGGCTTGAGCGCAGAGCAGGTGATGCTGCTGGAGTACCTGGAGTACCTGGTGGCGATTCAGAAGCTGGTCGAACGCGGAATAGAAAAGATTGTTGCAGTGGCTAAGACCTCCACCGACTCCAGCTTCAACAGGGGCATACCAGACATGGCTGTGCTGGAAGAAGTTACCAGCGGCGCCGGCTACTCCACCCCGAGGGACAGGATGATAAAGATGCACTACCCCATATACGACCACTTCTTCAGGAGCCTGGTTTTCACCAGCTTCTACGCCCGCCTGGAGAGGGGGAAGGGGATGCTGATGATTGAGCTCCCCCGGGAGGTGGATGAGGAGGAGATAAGGGAGGAGCTGCTCCCGAAGCTCAGCCACTTCAGTGTTGACGGCTACCCCTACCTGCTGAGAAAGGCCCACAGGCGCGTGGTAATCTCCACCAGAGAGGTTGAGAGGCTCGCCGCCGCGCTGGGCATAGGTGAGAAAACCGGAAGAGAGGTGCTGGAATGGTAGAGACGCTGGGTGTGTGCATAGGCGAGGCAACGCCCTCGCACGCGAGCTTTATCGCGAGGACAATGCCGAAGCTTGGCGAATACGTGGTGCTCCACTTCGACGGGATGCGCGTCCTGGGCATGGTGGAGAGCGTCAGCAGGGGTAGTGCGAGCATCTCGGGGGATATCCTCTCACCCGAGGTGGTGGAGCGCATCCTGAGCTTCGAGGGCGAGGAGCAGTACATTAAAGCTAAGGTGCGCCTCCTGGGGGAGGTGGGCTCCCTCACCATGCCGCGCATACCACCGCCGCCCGGGGCGAGGGTGCACCGCGCAGACGCCGAGACCCTGAGGGAGATCTTCGGGAGGGGGAACATAAAGCTCGGGAGGCTGCTCACCCATCCGGAGGTTGAGGTTTACGTTGATGCGAACAGGATGATAACCAGGCACCTGGCGATTCTCGCAATAACCGGCGCCGGAAAGAGCAACACTGTAAGCGTGATCGTGGAGGGGCTGCTGAAGCTCAGCGGCATGCCGGTGATATTCGACATGCACTCGGAGTACGTGAATGCCGAATTTTCCGGTGGAGTGAAGCGAATCCTGCCGAGGCTCAACCCCGTGTACCTGCTCTACGGAGAGCTCAAAAGGCTGGTGAACATAGACGAGAAGGCGTACATCCAGGAGAGGTACCTGCGGGAGGCGCACAGCCATGCCCTGGAGCTGGTGCAGACCTCTCCAGCGAGCTTAGTGGACGAGATGCTCTCCTACCTGGAGGAGGTTTACAGGAGCGAGGACATACCAGCGAGCGAGAAAAACTCCATCTCCGGCGTTATCGGCAAGCTCATGGACTTCAGGGAGAAGTACGGGGACATTCTGGACGAGCACGCCCCGGAGCTGGTGGAGCAGTTCGAGCAGGGCAGGGCAAACGTCATAGACCTGGGCAGCGTGGATGAGGAGTATGCTGACGTCATAGTCAGCCACGTCCTCAGAAAGCTGCTGCACAGGCGGAAGCAGCGCCAGATTGCGCCTGCCTTCTGCATCCTGGAGGAGGCGCACATCCTCGCCCCCGCCTACAGGCCCACGCTCTCAAAGTACTGGATAGACCGCATAGCCCGCGAGGGCAGGAAGTTCGGCATTGGTTTGTGCCTGGTGAGCCAGCGTCCCAAGAGCCTGGACCCCAACTCGCTGAGCCAGGCGAACAACGCAATAATAATGCGCCTCGTGGAGCCGAGCGACCAGAGGCATGTGCAGCAGGCAAGTGAGCGCCTGAGCGACGACCTGCTGGCGCAGCTCAGCTCCCTGAACATAGGCGAGGCGGTGGTGCTTGGTTTGATGACGCGCATCCCGGCGCTGGTGAAGATAGACAGGTTCGAGGGCAAGCTCTCCGGCGGGGATCCGGATATAGTGGAGGAGTGGCAGGAGAGGATGAGGGGCGAAGAGGATGAGCTTGAGAGAGCTTCCAGAGAGGTGGAGGAGCTGTACTCGGGAATGGAGTAGCTACATCCTCACCATCTGCGCATGGGGTATGCCGCACACCCGCAGCACGTTCTCCTCGTCTATAATGCCCAGCTTCACGGCTATGCCGACGGCGCCCTCGCCGGCGATGTTGGCTATGGTGGCCTCCTTCAGGAACACCGCCACCTGCTCCTCGGTGAACTCCTCATCGCCGTAGAACTCCCTCTTAATGTCCAGAATCAGCTCCCCCTCCTCGAAAACCCTGCCGTGGATGCTGGCGTCGCACACTGCGACCAGAACCTCATTCTGAACCCTGTAAACCTTGGCGTAGTACTTCATTCATCCTGTGGGGGCAGAGTAACGTTTTACTCCAATCTTAGACGCACCTGAACCTGCCTATCTTGGGCTCGTATATCTCGCCCTCGCTGAGGAGCTCATTCAGCGCCTCCTCCAGCTCCTCCTCCGGCAGGCCGCTCTCCCTGAGCAGGGTGATGTACTTCACCCCATCGCCCTGGTCGAGCTCCTCAATCAGGTGCAGCACCTTGAGCTTCGGCTCCTCTCTGCCTTCGGCCTCCTCCTCAGCCTCCTCGAGCACCACCTCTTCCTCCACCACCTCCCCCTGCTCCACCTGCCCCGCCACCTCAGCCGGGGCCTCCTCCCTCCCCGGGGATAGCCTCTCGGCTATCGCCAGCTCCAGCTCGCGCACCAGCTCCCAGTGGGGGTCGTCCAGCACCCGCACCGCCTCGGCGAGCACATAAACCTCGCCCTCGTACTCCTTGACCTTACCCACCACATCCACGGTGTCGCCCACCCTCACCTTTACCAGAGGGTCCACCTCCCTGAAGGCGCGCACCGCTATTGTGGCGGAGGAGTCGTCTATGGTTATACTGGAGTAGCTCCCGTCCTCGCTCACAAACTTGGCCACAACTATGCCAAGGAGGCGCACCCGCGAGGCTCTGACGCCGCGCTTCGTGAGGATGTAGTTGGGCTCGAAGCGCTCTGTGCTGCGGTGGAACTCTGCCTCCACCACATCCCTTATCCTCAGCTTTACCGCCGTGCCTCTCTCCATCATTTTTAAGCCTCACGTGGTCTTGAAGTGGTCGTGCCTTGGCTCGAAGATGTCGCCCTGCTGGCGCAGCTTCTCTATCAGCTCCTGGGCGGTGCCCTTGGATATTCCCCTCTCTTCAGCCATGCTGAGAATCTCCGAGCGCTTTGCCGTGCCGTACTCATCCTCCAGTTCTTTAATTATGCTGAGTATCTCTTTAATCTTGTCCCTCTGGGACTTGGTCACGCCCACGTATATTTTGTCTATGTCCACCCTTCCCGTCTCCAGGTCCAGACCCGCCTGAGCCAGGCTGAGCTTCACCAGAGAAATCGCCCGCTCGGCGTCTTCGGCGGTTACCACATTGCTGAGCCTCACCCTCGCGCTCGCTTTGGCAAGCCTCACTATGGCCCACAGCTGTCTTGCGGTTAGCGGAATTGGCACGTCCTCGCTGTGCTGCGCCGCCTCGCGCATCTCCACGTAGAAGTCCTCTATGGCGCGCCTCGCCTCCTCGCTCAGCTCCGGAAACACCTTCTGCCTGGCGTAGGCGATGTACTTCTTCAGAAGCTCAGGCGGAATCGCCGGCTTTATACTCTCCGGCGAGGAGGCGGTGTCCAGGATGTGCCTCGCTATGTCCCGGGTCTTGGAGAGGTCGTCCCTGACGAAGAATATTAAATCGAAGCGGGAGAGTATCGTCGGCGGGAGATTGACCTGCTCGGAGATGGGGCGGTACTCGTCGAAGCGCCCGTACTTGGGGTTCGCAGCCGCGAGGATGGCGCAGCGGGAGCGGAAGGTGGCGAGAATCCCCGCCTTGGCAATGCTCACACTCTGCTGCTCCATCGCCTCGTGCATCGCCGAGCGGTCGCTGGCCTCCATCTTGTCGAATTCATCAATACACGCCACCCCCCTATCGGCCAGCACCAGCGCTCCAGCTTCCAGGCTCCAGCCGCCGTCGCCGAACTCGTCCTTAATTGCGGCGGCAGTCAAACCGGCGCCGCTCGTCCCTTTGCCGCTGGCGTACACTCCGCGTGGCGCCAGCTCCTTGGCGACGTACTGCAGTATCTCGCTCTTACCCGTCGCGGGTTCGCCCATGATTATGATGTGCGAATCACCGCGTATGCGCCCGCCGTCGGGCAGCTCCACCGCAGGCGCCGAGAAGAGCTGGTACATTATCGCCTCCTTAATCTCGTCGTAGCCGAAGATGTGCGGGGCAATGCTGCTGCGTATCTTTTTGTAAATCTCGGGGTCGCGGGAGAGCTCCAGAATCTTCTCCTCATCCTCCTTTGAAATCTTCACCTCCTCGAATTCTATCTGCTTGGGCAGGAAGTTGTTCGCCTCTATGAACACATCAAAAACCCGCGACTTGGTGTTGCCCTGCTTCTTCCTGGCGGCGCGGAGGATGCCTATCACCTCTATTGAATCTCCGGGCGTCACNNNNAGGTCGTCCTCCAGCAGGACGGTTATCTGCTTCGGGTGCTCACCGCCGCGCAGGTCCTCCAGGTTCTCCTGAATGAGTATCTTCTGGGAATCCACAAAGCTGGAATTCTCCACATCCAGCTTGAAGGGCCCGCGCTTCTCACAGCTCTCGCACAGGTAGGGCTCCTTCAGGGAGTCGTCAGACTGATGGATGCGCATCACGCTGCCGCAGCGCTGGCACTCAAAGGCGCCCACCACCAGCTTCGGGCGCACATCCGTGGCTTTTCGCACTATACCCTCGACGGCAATAAGCCTGCCCACATCAGAGCTGCGTATATCGCGAATGAGCAGCCTGCTCGTGGCGGGGAGGTTGGTAAAGCGGAGGTTGAGCTTTATGGCAGGGGTGTCAACGGGAAGCTCTATCCTGGCGAGGGCGCGCTCCGCGGCGGGTATTGCAATGTCGGGAGAGGTGAGCACCTCCTCCGCAAGGCTTATGTCGTAGCTGTCCAGCCTTGCGAAGTCCACCACCAGGCTCTTCTCCTCCGGATACCCCCTCACCAGGCG
>JAADFX010000039.1:29880-31893 GCA_013152685.1 Methanobacteriota archaeon
TCTCAAACCTCTCCTCCAGGTCGCCGCCCTGAAAAACCTCCGGAGCACGCAGAGCCTCCATCACAACACCCCTTCCTACTATGCCTCTGCCCTTTTAGCAACTTTCGATTTGCCCTCCTGCCCTGCGGGTGCTTCCCCTGCAGGTAGTGGAGTTTTTTCACATGGTATTAAAAGAAGCTTTGGCAAGAGCGCCGGAAAAGTGAACTAGAGCAGCACGCCGTAGGTGCGCTCCACGTTGTCGGCGTGAATCCTCCACACCTGCTCCTCCGTAAGCCTGCCCTCACTGAGCAGCCTCATGGTAAGCCTCGGCACACTCCTCGGCGAGAGCACCGCTCCCGGGCGCGAGGCATCGTCGATGTAGTCCGACTCCATCAGGAACCTGTCGCCCTGCTCCAGCGCGGCGAGCACATTCTTCCTGCTCGCTATGAGCGAGGGCATTACGCCAAGCTCTTCGCTCTTCTCAATCAGCGGCGGGCAGAAGTGCTTGACCACCCGCTCCCTGCGCAGCCCCGCCTTTGAGGCCAGCTGGGCGATTTTTGCAAGCCCCTCCTCGTCTATCCTCTCGGTGTGCAGCTGCACCGCACACCCAAGCTCCCTGGCGAGCTCAAAGGCGTGGAGCATGAGCTCCTCACAGGCGCCCACAATCTCCTCTGCAACCGGGTAGTGGGGTCTGCCCACCTCCCCTATAGCTACAGCCTCGCCCTCTGAAATCAGCCGCGCCGCTAGCTCCAGCGCCCCCTCAGCCACCTCTTTAGCTCGCTCAATACCGGCGCTCTCAATCATGCGGTGGTACTCCGCCGGGTGCACCCCCAGCACGGGGAAGGCTCTAACCCCCTGCTCCTCCGCGAGCTTGGCGAGCTCAATGGTGGCGCGGTAAAGCCTCGAGAAGTTCTCCACGCTCACGCCGCTCAGCCCCAGGTCCCAGGTGAGCTTGCTCACCACGAAGATGGTCCTGCCTCCCTCCCGGAGGAACTTCCTCACCGCCTCCATGCCCTCGCCCTTTTTGGGGTCCAGGTGCATGTGGTTGTCGGTGATGGGAAGCTCCCTCCCCAGGGGCACCACCTCCCGGGTAAGCACCGCTACCATCGCTACACCTTCGCTGAGGAGGAGCAGCCCTTGGAGGCACGCTCTGTCACTTCCTCTATGCCCAGCCTCATGGTGCGCAGAATCTCCTCCAGGTTCACCTCTGTCTCGACGCAGCCGTCCTTCATCAGAGGCACGCCCATGACTGCGCAGCTCTTGCGCGAGATCTCGTGCATCCCCATGTTCAGGTCGCGGTGGCAGGCAACGCCGAGCGCCGCCTTTGGCTTCGTGGCCTTTATAATCCGCTTGACGAAGCTGCCCCCGGGAACAATGTACAGCTTGTAGCCGAGGCGCTCCGCCTCTGCTTTAAGGTCCTTGATCACGCACAGCCCGCAGTCCTTGCAGCTTATCCCGTGCCTTGCGTCCAGGCGGGCGGGGCAGCGGATGTGGCGGATGCACTGGGGTACGACGATAATCCGCTCATTGGGCGGCACCCGCGCGAACTTCTCGCGGTTGAGGTGGTTCCTGACCTCTATGCCTATGGCGTCCACCAGCTTCTCGCTCAGCCCGAAGGCGCGCGCAACCTTTTTGAACTGCAGGTATAGGGCGTCCATGGTAAACAGCAGCAGCCTGGGCAGGATGAGCTTCTTCTTTTTGACCAGCAGCACCCCCAGCACCAGGGATATGAGCAGCAGTGCAAGGAGTGCCACCAGAGAGTAAACCGCCAGCCTCCCGACTATCTCATAAAAAGAGACCATCATCCCACCACTGTAAATTTCATATGTGCTACTTAAATATTTTGCCGCAGGGGTGGCAACCTTTTTATCCCAGGGCGGCAGAGTATCCTCATGGCGGAGGAGTTCTCGCCCCGCGAGGGTGTGAGGTACGTGCTGATGCTCCTTGTGCCGGCGGCGATGATAGTGGCGGTGTCGCTTATGATGACTTCAGGCAAGCTGAGCCTCCCCGCAGGCGTGCTGGTAATCCTCGCCT
>JAADFX010000040.1 GCA_013152685.1 Methanobacteriota archaeon
GCATACCTCAGGTCTATCTTGCCGTCCTTGCGCACCGGCGAATCCACCGGCTCGGGCTTCTTCACCCCGGGCTTCTTCTTTTTGCTCCGCTTTATTAGCACGTCGTCTATCCTGAGAATTGCGCAGGCCACCTCCACCGCGGAGGAGAGCGCATTCCTCCGCACCTCGTAGGAGTCGAGTATGGCCTTGACGTAGGCGTCGCCCATGCCGCGCCGCATGGCGTCCACGCCGTATCCCTTCTTGCCCCTGTGGTGCCACTCGCGAATCTTTAGCACCGCGTAGGTGGCGTCCATCCCAGCGTTTTGAGCAATAGCGTGGGGGAGCTCCTCCAGGGCGTCGGCGAAGGCTTCAATGGCGAGCTGCTCCTTGCTCTCCACGCTCCTAGCGAACCTGCGCAGCCTCTTCGCAGCCTCGCCCTCCACCGCTCCGCCTCCGGGTACAACCCTGCCGTGCTCCCTGAGCGCCGCAAAAACGTCTATCAAATCTTCAATCTGACGCTTGAGCTCCAGCACAAACTTCTCGTTTCCTCCCCGAACTAGTATCGAGGCAACGCCGGTGTGCTTGCACTTGCGCACGTACATTATCTCCTCCAGGCCGATCTTGTCCTCCTCCACGTAGCCCGCGTAGCCCAGCACCTCGGGAGTAACCTCCCTGACGTTCCTCACAATTTTCGCGCCCGTGGCCTTCTCCAGCAGTTGCATCACCTTGCGCTCCACGTCGCGCACTCCAAGGATGCCCTTCATGGCGAGGTAGTACATCGCCACGTCGGCGATGTTCTTCTCGCAGAACACCACATTGGCGCCGGAGCGGGCGATCATCTCTACGGCAATTCGCAGCACCTTGCGCCTGTACTCCACAAACTCGCGTATCCTGCGCGGGTCGCCTATCTCGTACTTGGCGTTCTCCACCTTGCGCACATCGAACTCGCTGCCGATGAGCAGTATGCGCGCGTGCTCCACACGCTTGGGCATCGCCGGGTGCACCCGCTTTCCCAGGTCAATGTATATCCCCTCGTAAAGCGTGGTGTCCCTCAGCCTCCCTCCGGGGCGGTAGTTCACATACACATTCTCCTTATCCCCGCCCGCGAAGTCCAGGGCGGAGGCAACAACCTGGGCAAGAAACTCGGCGTCGCGCTCCCCCAGCTTTCCCCTGAAGGTGGTGATCCCCACGTCCTTTATTATTCCGGGCGTCACCTTGCGGGAGAGCTCCCTCATCACCTTCAGCGTCTCCTCAAGGGCGAGGCGGTAGCCGGAGATTATTGTTGTGGGGTGCAGCCCCAGCTCCATTAGCTTGAGGGACCTCTTCAGCAGCTCCCCGGCGAAAACAACGCTGCTCGTCGCCCCGTCGCCGTAGCGCTCTCCCATCGTCAAGCCAAGGCTCTGCATCATCTTGGCGGCTGGATGAACCAGCTCCATCAGCTTGAGAATCGTGCCCCCACTCTGGGTAATCGCCACCTCTCCACCCTCGACCATCAGCATCTTGTCCATGCCCCTTGGCCCGAGGGTGGTCTTCAGCGTCTCCGCCACCGCAAGGGCGGCAACGATGTTCGTGCGCACCGCGTCCTTACCTATGTAGCGCTCATTCGCCAGCAGAGTCTCAATGTCCCTCGGGGACAGCCTTCCCCCGCCGTTCTGGGTCTCCACCTGCACCACCCCCTCAGGTGGTGAGCCTCCTGTATATCTCGGGGAGCTTTCTCGGAAGCTTTGCAACGTCGTCCAGGATGATATAACCAATCTCGCCAAACATGCGCTGTATGTAGTCCCTCGCCTCTGTGTCTATTGTGATGCAGAAGGGGCGGATGTGCTTGCGCTTCGCCTCGATGAGCGCCTTCTTCGTATCCTCTATGCCGTGGTCCCCCTTGTATTCGTCGAAGTCCTCGGGCTTGCCGTCGCTGAGCACAATCAGCAGCTTTATCTTCGCCGGCGTCTCCTCGAGTATTTTGGTTACGTGGCGAATCGGCGGCCCCATGCGGGTGTAGTCGAAGGCATCCATGCCCGCGATGCGCTGCTTCACCTCCTCGTCGTAGGGCTCGTCGAAGCGCTTTATTATGTAGAAGTCGCACTGCTTCCTCGTTTTTCCCGAGAAGCCGAAGATGGCGTACTTGTCGTCGAGCACCTCCAGGGCCTCGCACATTAAAACCAGGGCCTCCTTCTCCGTCTCAATAACCCAGCCGGTGGTCGAGCCGGAGAGGTCCACCAGGAAGGCCACGGCGATGTCGCGCTCCTTCTTGTCCACCTTTATGTACAGCTTGTCGCTGGGCGTGGTCCCCGCCTTCATGTCGGCGAAGGCCTCCACGAAGGCGTCCAGGTCTATCTCCTCGCCGTACATCTGCTTGAAGAGGCGCTTGTAGTCAGGGCGCATCATCTCAAACTGACGCCTTATGAGCGCCACAAGCCCCGAGTGCTTCTTCAGCGTTTTCTCCACAAACTTGTCGCTGCCCTTGTGCATCATCTTCTCCTTCAGAGCGCACCACGCGGCGCGGTAGTTTCCGACTTTGTAGTCCCATTCGTCGTAGAGGAAGGCGCCCTGCTTGTCCTCCTCGGTGAGTTCCACCTGGTACTCGGTGACCTTCGCCTGGATGTTCGCCCTTATCTTCCTGCCGGCGCTGTCCAGCACCTTCATCAGCATGCTCGCGTCTATCTCGCCCAGCTCGCCCAGTATCTTCTCTATCTCGCGCAGCAGCTCCTCCTGTATCTCCTCAGGTATTTCAAGGCCCAGCCGGAAGAGGAAGTCGAGAGGTGCGCCGTAGGCGAGGGGGTCAGGAACCTCATTTATCGCGTGCTGTATCATGCTGTCTATGTCCGGGGGCTTCTCGATCTGCAGGTCCTCCAGCAGCGACTCCAGCTTCTCGGCCATCTCCTTCTTGGTCTTCTTGAGCCCCGCGGTGACCTGCTCCGGCTTTATAACCCCCCTGAAGCCCAGGTCGTTGAAGCGGTTGTAGGGTGTGCCAAAGAGCTTCTCCTCGATGAGCTCGTATATCCTGTAGGTGGCGACGCAGCTGTCCTCCACCGTCGGGCGCTCCTTCTCCAGCACCTCCTTCGCTATCTCATAGGCTCTTCTGGCTATCTCCTCCAGCTGGGGGCTGAGCTCCTCCTTCAGCCTGCCGTAGGTGAGCAGCTGCATCAGTGCCTCAAGCACCGCCTCCTTGTCGCTAAGCTTTGAGAAGCTGGGCCTGCGCTCCCACTCGCGCTCCAGGAGGAGGTCCATATCACGTGCTATTCCCCTGAACTCACGGCGCAGGTTTCTCTCCACCCGGGCGTTCTCCACTATGCTGAAGATGTCCAGAGCGAGCTGCTCCTCGGGAAAGAGGTAGATGAAGTTCTCCAGGTCCTCCTTGAGGTTGCTGAGGCTCCGCCCGTACTTCTGCTGGAGTTCGTTGACCACGCCCTCGATGCGCTTCAGGTTGGGCTCAAGGCTGCGGTAGCGCTTCTGGGCGTAGCGGTGCGCCGCTATAACCTTGTAGACCTTGAAGTTAAGCTCGTTGTTCTCGAACTCCTCCACCTTCTGGGGCAGGTAGACCACGCGCGTGTCGGTGTAGCTGGTAACGCTGTCCTGCACCGCCAGCTGGTCGCCGCTCAGCGCGTTGATGTATATCTCCATTATCCTGGCCACGTCCTTGAATTCAAGGCCGTGGGAGTGGATCTTCTCAATCGTCTCGCGCGTAATGCCCTTGAAGAAGTTGCGCGCCGGCACGACGCCATACGCGTCTGCCAGCTCCAGGCCCATCTCCACCCACTTCTTCAGGTCTTCGAGGCTGAAGTGGGTCACCGCATCCGGAGCCGTCATGAAGAAGTTGAAGGCCATCTCCTTGTCGCGCTTCGCCAGCTTCTCCCCCTGGCGGTATATCTCGCGGAGGACGTCGTTGGGCAGCTCCATCAGCGCGGGCACGGCCTCGTCGATGCTGCGCAGTCCCCTGGCGTAGTGGAAGCCGGTGAAGCGCACATCCATTACGTCCTCGCCGAAGGAGGTCTGCCCCAGTATCCTGAACAGGTTGCTCCGGACGTCTTCAAAGCTCGCCATACTCGCTACCCTAGAATACTGTGGTTATCAGCTCCCTTATGGCGCGGAGCATGTCGGCATCGTCGGTAATCGGGTTCGCCATGGCTATCTCTGCCGCCTTGGCGGGCTCAATGCCCTCCTTGATGAGCTGGCCCGCGTAGATGAGAAGCCTCGTACCCGCACCCTCCTCGAGGCCCTTGTCCTTGAGGTTGCGTATCTTCTCGCCCAGGGTCACAAGCGCCTCCGCCGTCTCCTCGTCCACGCCGCTCTCCTTCATCACAATCTTCTTCTCCAGCTCCTTGGGCGGGTAGTCGAAGTTGATGCTTATGAAGCGCTGCCTGGTTGAGTGCTTCAGGTCCTTGAGCACGCTCTGGTAGCCCGGGTTGTAGGAGATGGCGAGCAGGAACTCGTCGGGCGCCTTGATAATCTCGCCCCTCTTCTCTATGGGCAGAATTCTGCGGTCGTCGGTGAGGGGGTGGATCACGACGGTGGTGTCCTTTCGTGCTTCCACAATCTCGTCCAGGTAGCAGATCGCCCCAACCTTAACCGCGCGGGTGAGGGGTCCGTCCACCCACTCAGTCTCGCCGCCCTTAACCAGGTACCGTCCCACCAGGTCGCTGGAGGTGAGGTCGTCGTGGCAGGACACCGTTATGAGGGGCCGCTGGAGCTTCCAGGCCATGTACTGCATGAAGCGCGTCTTTCCGCAGCCCGTCGGACCTTTGAGCATGACGGGAAGCTTGTTCCTGTAGGCGGCCTCAAAAATCTCAATCTCATTCCCCACGGGCTCGTAGTAGGGCTCCTCCGTTATTATGTACTCTTCAACCTTGAGGGTCTTGCTCTCAGTCATATCTTTACCTCCGGTTCTGGACATGTGCAGCAGGCATGCGGCACAAAAACCAACGTCATCAAAATGGTTAGAAGGGATATTTAAGTTTAACCGTCAAAAAAATTGTCAAACCTTATATATATGCGCCGGCTCTACTTTTAATCATGCTGCGGCTGGTTCTCACCGTGCTGCTGCTCCTGTCCCTTGGCTACGCGGTGCCATCTCACCCGGTGGATGAGGTGGTGTTTGCCGAAAACACCACCACCGGCATGGAGCTGTCCATATTTGTTTACAAGAGCGGCTACTCCTACGGGAATACCTACGGGCTGGAGAGGAGGGCTACGCTGCGGGTGCCCTTCTCAGCTCAGCTGCTTCTGGCGGATGTGGATGGGGACAGTGTGGCAGAGGTGGTGGCTGTGGTGGGGGATGTGGAGGGGCTCACGCTGGAGTTCTACAGGTACATCGCAGAAGAAAACCGGCTGATGCGCCTGGGGGAGGCACGCCTCAGGGGTGCAGCTGGGAGCTGGTTCGCCGGTGATGTTGACGGCAACGGCAGGGACGAGCTTATGCGGCTGCTGCCCGCGGCCGGGTGGACGGAGGTGTACGTGTACTCCTATGCCCCGGGGTTTTTGAGCGGCTACGCGGAGGGGCTCAGGCAGCTGGATGTGCTGAGGTACGGCGGAGATGGGGGCGTGTGGTTCGCCGGTGATGTTGACGGCGACGGCAGGGACGAGCTGATACTGGCGGAGGATGCTATTTCAGGCACTAGGTTTACCTTCTTCAGCTACGACCCGGGGTACGCGCTCGGCAACACCGAGAAGCTGCGCCGCAGCGGTGAGGCGGAGCACTACCTGAAGGCAAGCTGGTTCGCCGGTGATGTTGACGGTGACGGCAGGGACGAGCTCATCGGCGTGGAGCAGGACTACGAGACCAGGCTGAGGATCACCCGGTATGAGCCCGGGTACGAGTACGGGAGCACCCTGGGCCTGCGGGGTGTTGAGGTGGTGCGCCACTATCAGCTCTCCCCGGTGCTGCTTGCCGGAAACCTGGTGGGGGCGCTGGAGGTGACCTCCCGCCAGCCGGCTCAGGAGGTGGTGAGGGTGCCTTCCGGCGGAAGGGTGCTGTTCTCCGTGGAGGCGGAGCACACCGACGGTGTTGAGGTTTCCTACCTCTGGCGGTTTAATGGACGTGAGGTCTCCAGGAGCGGGGAGTTTGAGTACACAGCAGAGCTGGGCGGCGGGGTGGTGGAGTGCCTGGTGTCGGCGGCATCCTCCAGCAGGGTTATCCGCTGGGTGGTGGAGGTGCCGGCGGAGGTGGAGGAGGCGTCCCGGGAGAACACCCCCCCGGAGGTTGAGATTCTGTCCCCGGCAAACGGCACCGTCGCCACGGGGGGTGTGGTGGTGAGGTGGGCTGTGAGGGATAGGGAAGGGGACAGGGTGAGTGTTGCGGTGAGGCTTAGGTCTCAGGAGGGAGTAAGGGAGCTTTACACGGCGCAGGGGGCGGAGGGCAGCTACCTGCTGGACGCCTCCGCCCTGGAGCCTGGCAGCTACCTGCTGCAGGTGGAGGCAAGCGACGGGAGGAGCACCGCCACCGCGGAGGTGAGCCTGGTGGTGCCCCGCAGAGAGGCGCCGCCGGCTCCACAGGCTCTGCTGGTGGTTACCACCACGCCCCCGGGGGCGGAGGTTTACGTGAACGGTGAGCGGCTGGGAGTTACCAACACGGAGTTGCGCCTCCCGCCTGGGAGGTACACACTCCGGCTGGAGAAGTCGGGCTACCTGCCCTATGAGGCGGAGGTGGAGCTTACCGCCGGCGAGAGCACCACCCTGGAGGTGCGGCTGGTGAGGAAGATCTTTGGCCTCTCCCCGGGAGCCTTCTTCCTGGTCGCCCTCATCCTCTCAGGCGTGGGCGTGGCGCTGGTTTACAGGGCGGCGGTTGCGCTTAGGGAGCACCTGCGCACACCCAGGGAGGAGCTGGAGTAGTAATCTATTAAGAGGGGAGGAATCTCCCATATAGGCGATGATAGAGTACAACGAGGAGTTCAAGAAGAGGTTTCCAAACCTGGCGAGGGAGATAGAGGAGAGCGACTTCCTCAGGATAAGGGTGGATAGGGAGCCCTCTGGGGACAGGTTCAGGGGCTACAGCCCGGGGGTAATCGACTTCCTGAACAGGTGCAGCACCGATGAGGAGGGCATGGAGATTATAAGGTACCTGGAGAAGCGCGGTGAGATAAGCTCCGACTATGCCCTGCGCCTCAGAATACAGCTCATAAAGCACGGGATCAGAAGCTTCGGACCCAAGAGGGAGTGGGGGTACTATAAGTAGA
>JAADFX010000041.1 GCA_013152685.1 Methanobacteriota archaeon
TGGAACACCAGCTATGCCATGTACCTGGCGGTGCTTGCGAGCATGATGCACGCCTTCGCCGTGCCTGCGGCGATAGAGGTGGCGCAGCGCAAGAAGGGCTTCAACCGCGGCCTCTTCGAGTGGCTGTGGAAGGCGCCCTGGAAGAACCCCTCCTTCTCGGCGCTCATCCTCTCCATAATAATCTTCGGCTTCCTGGGCGGAATAAGCGGTGTGATTCAGGGCACAGAGCAGCTCAACATAAGGTTCCACAACACCCTGGGCGTGCCCGGACACTTCCACGGCACCGTCGCTGGCGGCACAACTCTGGCGTTCATGGGCATAACCTACTACGTGCTTCCGCTGATATTCAGGCGCGAGCTGGTGGGCAAGAGCCTCGCGGTGTACCAGCCCTGGATATTCGGCATAGGCATAGCGCTGGTCTCCATAGGCATGCAGGGCGCTGGTTTATATGGCGTGCCCAGGAGGCATGCGGACATAACCAGCTTCGGCGGCTCCGCCTTTGCCTTCGAGTACGACCCGACCGCCTACTTCTGGCTGGCGGTGCTCGGCATTGGCGGCATCTTAGCCTTCATCGGAGCGCTGCTCTTCGCTCTAATAGCCGTGGCCACGCTGATTAAGGGAAGGAGGCTCTGAAGATGGAGGAAGAGGTCAGACCGAAGGGCACCCTGGCACTGGTGCTGATATTCTTCGTGGTGTTTGTGCTCTTCTACGTGGTAAACTGGATATGGCTCAGCGGGGTCTGGGTGCTGAAGTAGCGGAGGAGCAGAGTTGAACAGCGCGCACCTCTACCGCTGGCTCCTCTTCTCAATTTTTTCACTGGTCTTTGCCGGGGTCTTCGCCTTCTTCGCCGCCATGGCGCGCACCCCTGCGGTCAGGCTCTTCCCGGTGGAGGAGCTCTTCAGGGTGGCGCTGGTGGTGCACGTTATCTTCGCCGTTGTCATCTGGTTTCTGGGCTTCAAGGCGGTGCTCTGGTGCTACTGCGCCGCCGGCAGGGGCTCAGCCAGCAGCCGCCTGTGGAGCTACGGATTGTATGCGGCGGTCGCCGGGATGCTCATGGTGGCAGCCTCGCCGCTCTTCAACGCCAGGCCCCTGCTCATCGACTACATACCCCTGCTGGTGCACCCCCTGTACTTCGGGGGGCTCATCCTCATTGCGCTGGGGATGAGCGCCGTTGCCCTGGCATACATACAGCACTCCAGAGAAGCGAAGCTCGACCTGCCCTCCTACACGATGCTGCTGACAGCGCTGGTCCTCCTCGTGACCTTCCTCAGCTTCTTCTCCTCCGCCTTTATCAACGGCACCAACTACCGCGCCCTCGTCTGGGGCCCGGGGCACATCTTCCAGGTGGCGAGCACCCTGGCGATGGTAGCCGCCTGGTTTATCCTGCTGCGGGAAACCCTGGGCAAAGACCTGGACTCGCCGCCGGTGAGGAGGCTCCTCCTCCTCTACCTTGCGGTGGCAATGCTCATGCCGGGCATCTACTTCTTCCCCCGCTTTGAGCAGTTCTGGCTTTTCACCCAGGCGATGATGTACGGGATAGCCCTCCCGAGCGTCTTCGTGGGGCTGCTGGTGCTCAGAGCCCTGGCGGAGCAGCCATCGCTGGAGCTGCGCAACCCTGAGGTGGCATCCCTGGTGTACTCCCTGGTCCTCTTCGGCGTGGGCGGCGCCATGGGCTTCTTTGCCACGAATGCCGACCTGCGCGTTCCGGCTCACTACCACGGCGTGCTCGGAGCAGTTACCCTCGCCTTCATGGGCGCCACCTACCTGCTCCTGAGGAAGCTGGACATACCCTACAGCCGGCGTGCTGCCATGCTCCAGCCCCACCTCTACGGAGCGGGGCTGCTGCTCATAATCTCCGGCCTCTTCTGGGCGGGGATGCAGAGCGCCCCCCGCAAGACGGTGGAGTACGCGGACTCTGCCACCAGCCTCGCCATGAACCTCATGGGCCTGGGCTCGGTAGTGGCTGTGGTGGGCGGCGCCGCCTTCGTGGGCGTGGTGCTCCTGGCGCTGCTCAGGGCTAGTAGGTGAAGTCTATTGCGTCCATGGGGCAGGCGTCTATGCAGGCCCTGCAGGGCTCCTCAGCGTCGGGGTTCCTCACCCTCTCGCACCTGCTCAGGTCCACCTCTATGGCCACACCCTCCCCTATGTGCATCACCATCCCGTCACCGCTTCCCCCCTTTCCCCACCCCACACCGCCCTTGAGGGCGTTCACTGGGCAGGCGACCACGCAGTTGCCGCAGCCGTTGCACAGCTCCTCCAGCACCACCATCTTTATCCTCCTCTCCCCCCGCAGCACTGGCAGCAGCTTCAGGAGGAGCAGGAGGAGGAAGGCGGACAGCAGCAGGGCTACCGGCGTGGCGTCCATTTACCCATCACCCAGGTGGAACCTGCCCTTCTCAAATTTCAGGGTGACCACCCTGCCCCTCTCAAAGCTCACCCTCTCCACCAGCCTGTACCTGAATTCGCCCTCCGCAGAGTCCCTTATTCTGACCTCCAGGGTGTGCTCACCGGGTTCCACTTCTATCCTCTCGTAGGCGTAGCTGGGCCCGTCGTTCCACAGCCCCGAGGGCTGGTAGCTCTTCCTCAGCACAGTTCTGCCATCTATCGCCAGCACCACCTCCACGGGTGAGCGCTCCCTGGGGCAGGGGGTTATGTTGCCCGCCCTGAGCTCCTCCACCGTCGGCTCCCTGCAGGGCACCAGGCGCTCCCCCAGGTGGCTCATGGTGAAGAGGAGCATCGCCCTGTCCTCCTGCATCAGGGAGTAGGCGGGGGATGTGGAGAGGTACCACAGGGGCAGGAGGGTGGCGAGCACCAGCAGAGCGGCCAGCGGCAGCATGGGCTTCTCCTCCCGGGTGCACCTCTCCTCCTTCCCCACCTCCTCCAGCAGCCTGTTCTCCTCGCCCGGCATGAGCCAGCACAGGCTCACCAGGTCGCGCCTCCTGTCCTTGAAGGCCGGCGCCCTCTCGCCAGCCACCCGCGCCTCGAGCCACAGGTTGCCCAGCCTGTACCTGCAGTCCCCTGCCCTGCAGCCGGCCAGCACCACCCTCGAAGCACCTGCGTCCAGGGCGGCGGTTATTAAGGATGGGTTCACCATCCCCAGGCAGCGCAGAGGGAGCACGCCCGCTCCCGCCGCCCTGAGCATCTCCACCCCCTTCCTGTGGAGGCAGTTCTCGCACATTATAACAAAGGGTCTGCCCCTCCTCACCTCCCGCGCGATGCGGTGTTTCAGGCTCTCAAGCCTGGTTTCCCCGAGGGCTATGGCGTTGAAGTTGCAGGAGCCCACGCAGGTTCCGCAGCAGGCGCATCTTTCGGGGGATACCTGTGCCACCTCGCCCTCCATGCTTATTGCGCCGTAGGGGCAGTCCTCGTAGCACAGGCCGCACCCCACGCAGGAGTCGGTGTCCACCCGGGCGACCTCCGCCTCCTCCCTGAGGAGCCTGGGGAGGAGCAGCAGAATCGCTCCTGCGCCTGCAAGCAGCAGCCACAGCAGCAGGGGCTGCTTCTGCACCAGGGGTAGGGGGAACATGTAGAACCAGTCCACGGGCACATTCACCAGCGCCCTGCTGAGCTCCGCTCTCGGAGCGCTCTCGGCTGGCTTGACAATGGAGAGCAGCAGCACCGAGCCCACCACGAGCGCTGAAACCTGCCGCGGCGGGAGGAGCAGCGTCTTGGCAAACCTGGAGAAGTGGAGCAGCACGAAGGCCATGGAGAAGAGGGGCTGGGCTATGTGCACAAACACCACGGCGAAGAAGAGGAGGTTGGTTACACCGGAGTCGGTGGCCAGCGCCATCGCCAGGGGCTTGGGAAATATGGGGAGGACGTCCAGGAACTCTGTGGTGAGGGTTGCCACCAGCTGGGCGCGCTGGTCCCACACCATCCAGTAGCCGGTTATTCCCTCCACCATCACCACGCCCAGCAGCACCACCCCGGAGACCCACACCACCCACCTGCCGTGCAGAAGCCGGCGCTCCACAAGCGTTTTAATCCCGTGAAGCAGCAGCACCAGAACAAGCGCATCCGCGGCGTAGCGGTGGATGCTACGCATCAATCCCCCGACCACGTCCATGGTGATGGCGTCCACGGAGTCGTAGGCCTTCTCCACGTTTATCCTGTAAAATGGCAGCATGTATATCCCGCTTACAGCCAGGAGAAGGAGGAGCAGGACTGATATCTGCCCGAGGTACTGAAGGGGGCTGTACCTGGTGGTAAAAGCGCGGTTGCTCAGTCGTTCCAGAGCCCTGAAGGCGCCTTCCAGCATAGATTGAATAATTGCCTCCATAAGTGTAATATCTTTTTGCGAACATGTTCGAGAGAAAGGGGTTAAGTTCCGGCGCCCATATAAGAAGCAGGTGCGGGTTAATGGAGGCCAGGAGGAGAATCTACGAGGTCATCACCAGCTTTCCGGGACTCCACTTCAGGGAAATTCAGCGCAGAACCCGCCTGGGAAATGGAAGCCTGAAGTACAACCTGGGCGTGCTGGAGAGGAGGGGCGTTATAGAGTCGGAGAGGCACGGCAGGATGCGCCGGTACTACCCCAGGGGAATGGCAAGGGACGAGAGGAAGCTGCTGGCGCTCCTCCACCTGGGCACCGTCAGGAGGATACTCATTTTTCTGCTCGCCCACCCCGGCGCACGGCACGGCGAGATAACCCGCGTCCTGAGGCTCTCCCCATCGACGGTCAGCTGGCACCTCAGGAAGCTTGTGGAGCACGGCGTGGTGCGGGAGAGCAGGGGCGGCTACCTGCTGGCGGACAGCGAGGCTCTGCGGAGGACGCTGGAGGTGCACAGAAGTACCCTGGCGGAGGTGCTGGAGCCTCCGGGTGCGCTGAGGGAGTCCATGGGAAGATGACGAAGCTGCGTCTCTCCGCCGCTGCGGGGCTGCTGGTGTGGCTGTCCCTCTTTCTGCCCTGGTGGTACATCTCCGGTCTCGGCCCGAAAATAGGAATATCCCCGGTCTTTCTGCTGAAGCTGGCCCTGGTGGAGGACACCGCCGCGGGCATAATTGAGCTCTCCGAGGGCTTCTCAGGCCTCATCCTCCTCTCCTTCCTGCTGGCGGGTGCGGGGGGCGCAGTGGGCGTCTTCAGGAGCCGCATTCGCAGCCGCGCCCTGGTGTTTGTTGCCGGCATGTTCCTGCTCTCGGTGCTCAACCTGCTGACCTACGCCTTTATATACCTGAAAGTTGAGGGCTCGGTTCTATGCCTCACGCCGAGCATCTACGGCGCACCCCTGGGGTGGGGCCTCGAGTACGGCTTCGCCGTTGCGGCTCTCTCAGGGGTAATTATCATCCTGGGGGCAATTTACGACCTCTGAGGCTCTATTCGACAAATGTACCAAAAAGTTTTTAATTTCTGCTCTGGAAGCATCTCTTATGAGGCTGTATTCTGCTCTGCTCCTGACGGTGCTCCTGGCCGGGTGCATGCAGCAGGGCTTTAAGGGCGTGCCCCTCTCCCCGCCGAAGCCGGCTCCCGACTTCACCCTGACGAACCAGTTCGGCGAGGAGGTCAGCCTCAGCGACTTCCGGGGCAGGGTGGTGGTGATGAGCTTCCTGTACACCAGCTGTCCCACGGTGTGCCCCGCAATAACCCAGAACTTCATAACCGCCATGGAGGAGCTAGGCGATGCCGTGGGCAGGGATGTGGTGTTTGTCGCGGTGAGTGTGGACCCGGAGAGGGACACCGTGGAGCAGGTCAGGAAGTACTCCGAGAGGCGGGGGCTGCTGTACAAGTGGCAGTACCTCACCGGGGAGAGGTCAGAGCTGGAGAAGGTTTGGAAGGCCTACAACATATACGTGAATGTGAGCTGGCGGGATGAGTACGGGAACTACCTGGTGGACCACACGGCAACGGCGATAGTGGTGGACAGGGAGGGGAACATAAGGCTGGTGTATCCGGGCATAACCTGGGACCCGAAGAACCTGGCCCACGACGTCAAGCTGCTGATAAGGGAGTAGCCTCAGTAGCCCCTGACCAGCATCACGCCCAGGGCGACCACGACCAGGGCGAGGAGGGTGTTCACCCTGCCGATAAGCGCTGAAAGCCGGCGCAGCCGCTCCGCATCCTCTGTGCCCCTCTCCATCGCCTCAGTTGCCCTGGGTCCTATTACAAAGTCGTGGAGGAAGCTCAGCACCAGTATCACACCCACTGTGCCGAGCTTTCCGAGCAGCAGGGGGCTGAGGAAGGAGTAGCCCCGGGTGGCGATGTTCACAGCGCCCGTGATGAGGAGGAGCAGCAGGCACACCCAGCCAACTGCGCGGAAGCGCACGCCCACCCTGTCAACCAGGCGCCCCCTGAGCTCCGGAGACTCGCCCCCCAGCACCGGCACCAGGACGAAGATGAGGAAGAGCATTCCGCCGAGCCAGAGCATTGCCGCGATGATGTGCAGCCAGACGGATGCCAGGTACAACTCCACCTTCCATCACCCCTCCTTCGAGCTGCCCGCCAGTATTATACCCGCAGCGTTGTTTGCCAGGAAGATGAATATCGCCAGGGCGTTGAGGAGGCTTCCCAGCGCGGTGAGCTGGGGCGAGAGGAAGTTGCCCGCCAGGCGGATGAGCAGCGAGATGTGCAGGAGGGCCAGGTGCACATAGAAGCTGTTCATGAAGCGCATCTCCCTGCCCAGGAGGGCGGGGAATATCACCGGCGCGTGTCCGAACACCATGGAGAAGACGAACCCCAGGAAGAGGGAGTGGAGCAGCATGTCGTATCCCCGCTGACCGGCGAAGGCCAGGGCGATGAGCCCACCCGCAAGGAGCCACAGGTAGCCGGAGACCAGCGCAAAGCCCGCAAACCTGGGGAGCCCCTCCGTCCTGATGCTCTCCATTGCCACGTCGTACCTAAGCAGCCAGGCCGCGAGCAGGAGCATGCCCGCGCCGGAGAGGCGGAGCCCGGTGCCGTAGTCCAGGAGGCTGGCGCACACCCCGGCGATGTAAACCCCTGTGCTCAGGAGGAAGGAGCGCCGGATGCCGTCCTTCCCCTTGATGAGCTCCGCCAGCTCTATCCTCTCCCCGGCGATGGTCAGGAGCAGGAAGGCGCCCCAGAAGGGGGTGGCAGCCACTGAGCCGAGCAGGTACCAGAGCACATTTCCCGCCAGCAGCGCCAGGGCTCCCAGCCCCATTGTCGCGGCGGCGAGGTTTGGCCTGAAGCTCACAAATTGGGCTGAAAGGAGCACAAACCCGGCTGCGGAGAGCACCAGTAGGAGAGGTGCCTGCTCAATCCCCGCGACAACACCCAGCCCGCCCGCGGCGCTCAGCAGGGGTATGAGGTAAGCCCAGCCCCTGCCCGCCGCGAAGGCGCGCTCCAGGCTTATGAGGGTGCCGAAGAAGCCCGCCACCATCAGGGCACCGTGCGCAGGTGCCAGCTCCGGGGGCAGAACCCCAATGCCTGCCCGGCCCAGTCCCGCGATGGTCGCAATCACCAGAAGTGCCATGCCCAGAGCCACGAGGGGATAGTTGCGCCTCACCTCGGCACCTCCCAAGTCCGACCTCCCATACCTCTATGGCGCCTCCCCCATATAAATAATTCCCGGGCTGGGAAAAGGTTATATTTTCTCCCGGGGGAGTATCTCCCATGGAGGTCTTTCTGGCGTGGGCTGTGCTCATCCTGGGCTTCTGCGTCCTTGCCAGCTACATAGCCAGGCGCAGCAGGAGCAGCGGCTTTCTCATCGCAACCTTCGCCTCCCTGGTGGTGATTTCAAACGTCACGGCGGTGAAGATAACCACCATCGCAGGTTTTGCTGTGCCCGCGGCGGTGGTGGCCTACTCCGTCACCTTTCTCCTGACAGACATGCTCTCCGAGTTCTACTCAAAGCGCGACGCCCACCGCGCCGTGTGGGCGGGCTTCTACGCAAACATCCTCCTGGTGGTAGTTGTGGGTGTGGCGGTGCTCCTCCCGCCGGCTCCCTTCTGGGAGCACCAGCAGGCCTTCGAGGCGCTCTTCTCCCTGGTGCCGAGGATTGTGCTCGCTTCAATGGTCGCCTACCTCATATCCCAGCACTTCGACGTGCTGGCTTTTCACTTCTGGAAGCAGCTAACCGCCGGGAGGTACCTCTGGCTCAGGAACAACGCCTCGACCATGGTTTCGCAGCTCATAGACACGGCGCTCTTCATAACCATCGCCTTCTACGGCACTGGCATGCCCCTGGGTGAGATGATCATGGGCCAGTACGTGGTTAAGCTCGCCATAGCCCTCCTCGACACCCCCTTCATGTACCTTAGCAGGTGGGTGTACAGGAATTTATGATGTTAAAGTTTGATACACAGTCATGAACAGAACCCTCACATCCGCCTTTACCCTTTCTCTGCTCCTCCTCTCCCTCCTCCTGGCGGGGTGCACCCAGCGGGGCGGGGAGGGCTACAGGAGCGTGACGCCGCAGGAGCTGCACTCAATGCTCTCCAGCGGTGAGGACATCTTTCTCCTGGATGTGCACATCCCGGAGCAGAGGCACATCCCGGGCACGGATGCCTTCATCCCCTACAACCAGATAAAGCGCTACGCCCACCTGCTCCCCCGGGATAAGTCGGCGAAGATAGTGGTGTACTGCAGAACAGGTCCCATGAGCTTCCCCGCCATGGATGCCCTGCGTGAGCTCGGCTACACAAACGTCTACTACCTGGAAGGCGGGATAGTTGCCTGGAAAAGCGCCGGCTATGAGGTGCCCTAGCCCCTTTTTCTATTTTAAATCTCTGCACACGTTAGAAAACTCATCCATAGCCACATGAGAATGATTCCCCGCAAGGTGTTTTTTACGCGCGGCGTGGGCAGGCACAGGGAGAGGCTTTCCTCCTTTGAGATGGCCCTCCGCGACGCCGGCATAGAGCAGTTCAACCTGGTGCGCGTCTCCAGCATACTGCCCCCCCACTGCGAGATAGTGCCCAGAGAGGAGGGGCTCAAGGAGCTCAGCCCTGGAGAGATAGTCTTCTGCGTTCTCAGCGAGAACGCCAGCAACGAGCCCCACCGCCTGATTTCCGCCTCTGTGGGCTGCGCCGTGCCCAAGGACAGGAACGTGTACGGCTACCTCAGTGAGCACCACAGCTTCGGGCAGAGCGAGAAGGAGGCGGGGGAGTACGCGGAGGACCTGGCGGCGACGATGCTTGCGACCACGCTGGGCATAGACTTCGACCCCGACAGGGACTACGACGAGCGCAAGGACATCTTCATGATGAGCGGTAAGATAGTGAAGACCTTCAACGTCACCCAGAGCGCCGTGGTGGAGAAGGGCGAGTGGACCACCGTGGTGGCGGCGGCGGTGTTCATCCTGTGAGCATTACCATAATATTTACATAGGTTATTCCGTGGGAAGGATAATCGGAAATTTTGGCAGCGCAAGATTTAAATACCACGGAGGCGATTGCACAGCAATCGCACAGGGTATGGCGGCCACAGCGGAGGGGCCACACCCGTTCCCATCCGAACACGGAAGTAAAGTCCTCCAGCGATCCCGGTGGTACTGAGGTGCGGGAGCCCTCGGGAAGCCGGGGACGCCGCCAGCCCACTCATCCTAACCTTTTGCCGGTGCAGCGGGTGAATATGACGGCGAAGGCAGTCGCACAATGCCCTGGTGGTGTAGCTCGGCCCATCATCCAGGACTGTCACTCCTGGGACTCGGGTTCAAATCCCGACCAGGGCGCTTTCCATTATACCGGAAGCTTGCCTTCCGGTAACCTTCCTTTCCAGAATGAGGTAGCGTGAAATGAGCGAGGGAAAGTGTGCAGTAGGCGGCGGTTTTTACATTGGTAATGTTCCTGTTAGGGATGAGTGGGCCCGTAGCTCAGTCTGGTTAGAGCATCGGCCTTTTAAGCCGAGAGTCGCGGGTTCAAATCCCGTCGGGCCCGTAACCGCAGAGGGTGGAGTTCCCGTGGGAGGAGTGGCAGATTCAAGGCCCTGCCGGTACAGCAGCTGAAGAAGGTGGTGCGCTTGAGAAGGGTAGATATTTCAAAGCATGAGCTGGTTCCAAAGCATGAGGTGCTCAGTGAGGAGGAGGCCAGGGCGCTGCTTGAGAAGCTCAACATAAGCAGGGGGCAGCTGCCGAAAATACTCAAAAACGACCCGATGGTGCAAAAGATTAAAGCCAAGGTGGGAGACATAATTAAGATCACAAGAAAGAGCAAGACCGCCGGGGAGAGTGTTTACTACCGCGTCGTGGTGAGTGAATAGGAGGCGTTTGTTTATGGACAGGAAGCCGGTTCTCAGGTCATTTTTGATGAAGCGCGAGCTTGTCAGGCAGCACGTGGACTCCTTCAACGACTTCATAGACAACCGCCTGCAGGAGATAGTGGACGAGACGAAGATTATAGAGACAGATGTGGGCGTGGAGGTTGAGCTGGGCAGCATCTTCGTGGACACCGCCGAGGTTATAGAGGCGGACGGCTCCAGGAACAAGATAACCCCCATGGAGGCGAGGCTGCGAAACCTGAGCTACTTCTCGCCCGTTTACCTGGAAATGAAGCTGCGCAGGGAGGAGCGCGAGGGCGAGTTCGAGAGGGTTAAGATAGGCATGCTCCCCACAATGATTAAGTCGAAGATATGCAACCTCTACGGCAAGAGCGACGAGGAGCTTATTGCGCTGGGCGAGGACCCCCTCGACCCGGGCGGCTACTTCATAGTCAACGGCTCCGAGCGGGTGCTGGTGACGATTGAGGACCTGGCGCCCAACAAGATAATGCTGGAGAAGGGCGAGGAGTACTCCAAGATAACAGAGGTGGCGAAGGTCTTCTCCAGGCGGGGCGGCTTCAGGGCGCTGGTAACTGTGGAGCGCGACAGAGATGGCTTGATAGGGGTGAACTTTCCCTCTGTGCCGGGGAGCATCCCCCTGGTGATACTCATGCGCGCCCTGGGGGTGGAGACGGATAAGGAGATAATGGAGACCATCTCCGACGACCCCGCCTACACCCACGACATACTGCTCAACCTGGAGGAGCACCTGCAGATCAAGGACAGAGACATGGCGATGGAGTACATAGGCAAGAAGGTCGCCGCCGGGCAGACGCGCGAGTACCGCCTGAAGCGGGCGGAGCAGGTGATAGACCGCTACCTCCTGCCCCACATAGGCGTCGAGCCTGAGGACAGGCTGAGGAAGGCCCACTACCTCGGGAGGATGGTGCTGCGCGTCCTCGAGCTTGCGCAGGGCAAGCGCGACCCGGATGACAAGGACCACTACGCCAACAAGCGCCTCCGCTTAGCGGGGGATCTGATGGAGGACCTCTTCCGCGTGGCCTTCTACAACCTGACCAGGGACATAAAGTACCAGCTGGAGCGAGCGGTGGTTCGCGGCAAGGAGCCCAGTGTGCACACCGCCGTGCGTGCCGACGTGCTCACGGAGAGGATACGCCACGCTTTGGCTACAGGAAACTGGGTAGGGGGCAGGGCAGGAGTGAGCCAGCTGCTGGACAGGACCAACTACCTGAGCGTGGTCTCCCACCTGCGCAGGGTCGTCTCGCCCCTCTCGCGCTCCCAGCCCCACTTCGAGGCACGAGACCTGCACCCGACGCAGTTCGGCAGAATCTGCCCCAGCGAGACCCCCGAGGGTCCAAACTGCGGCCTGGTTAAGAACCTTGCCCTTGCCTGTGAGTTCTCCACGGGCTATGCTGAGAAGGAGCTCATCCCCTTCCTGTACGACCTGGGGGTGAAGCCCATAAAGAAGGAGGGTGTGTGATGGAGGCAAATGTTTATGTTAACGGCAACCTCATAGGCAAGCACGAGGACCCCCTCGCCCTGGTGGAGGCGATACGCAGGGCGAGGCGCGAGGGCAAAATCTCACCTCAGACGAACGTCGCCTTCTACGCAGATACCAGGGAGGTGTACATAAACACCGACGAGGGCAGGGCGAGGCGTCCGCTGATAGTGGTGGAGGACGGCAAGCCCCTGGTCACGGAGGAGGACATAGAGGCCCTGCGCAGGGGCGAGCTCACCTTCGACGACCTGGTGGCGCAGGGCAAGATAGAGTACCTGGACTCCGAGGAGGAGGAGAACGCCTACATAGCCATGAACCCCGAGGACGTGACGGAGGAGCACACCCACCTGGAGATAGACCCCCTGCTGATGCTGGGCGTGTGCACCTCCATCCTGCCCTTCCCGGAGTACAACTCCTCTCCGAGGAACACCATGGGGGCTGGAATGAGCAAGCAGGCTCTTGGCTTCTACGCTTCCAACTTCAGGTACCGCACCGACACGCGGGCGCACCTGCTGCACTACCCCCAGACGCCCCTGGTGAAGACCGACATCCTCGAGGCGATAGGCTACGACGCCCGCGCCGCGGGGCAGAACTTCGTTGTGGCGGTGCTCTCCTACTGCGGCTACAACATGGAGGACGCGCTCATAATGAACAAGGCCTCCATAGAGCGGGGTCTTGCGAGGAGCACCTTCTTCAGGAGCTACGAGGCGGAGGAGCGCCGCTATCCGGGCGGGCAGATGGACGTGTTTGAGATTCCCGACCCCGAAATCAGGGGCTACCGCGACGAGGAGGCCTATGCTTACCTTGATGAGGACGGCTTGATTGAGCCCGAGAGCGAGGTGCGCTCGGGGCACGTGCTCATAGGCAAGACCTCGCCGCCGCGCTTCCTGGAGGAGGTGAGCGAGTACGGGCTCATAAGGGAGAAGCGTCGCGAAACCTCCATAACGGTGCGCCACGGTGAGGACGGCGTCGTTGACATGGTGATGCTCACAGAAAATACGAACGGCAACCGCCTGGTAAAGATACGCGTGCGTGACCAGCGGATACCCGAGCTGGGGGACAAGTTCGCCTCCAGGCACGGGCAGAAGGGCGTCATGGGGCTCATTCTGCCCCAGGAGGACATGCCCTTCACAGAGAGCGGCGTCATCCCGGATTTGATAATCAACCCCCACGCCATACCCTCGAGAATGACAGTGGGGCAGGTGCTGGAGATGCTGGGCGGCAAGGTGGCCTGCCTTGAGGGGAGGCGCGTCGACGGCACGCCCTTCTCGGGCGAGCGCGAGGAGGACCTGCGCGAGGCGCTCAAGAGGCACGGCTTCAAGAGCACCGGCAGGGAGATAATGTACAACGGCATGACGGGCGAGATGTTTGAGGCCGAGATATTCATAGGCGTGGCCTACTACCAGAAGCTGCACCACATGGTGGCAGGCAAGATACACGCCCGCTCCCGCGGACCTGTGCAGGTCCTGACGAGGCAGCCCACAGAGGGGAGAGCGCGCGAAGGCGGCCTGCGCTTCGGCGAGATGGAGCGCGACTGCTTAATAGGCTACGGCGCGGCGCTGCTCCTCAAGGAGCGCCTCCTGGACGAGAGCGACAGGCACACGATGCTGGTGTGCGAGCGCTGCGGCACCATAGCGGTGTACGACAAGATACGCGACACGATTTACTGCGCCATCTGCGGCAGGGAGAGCGAGGCGGCAGAGGTGGAGGTGAGCTACGCCTTCAAGCTACTCCTGGATGAGCTGAAGTCTCTGGGCATCAACCCCAGGCTGGTACTGGGAGATAAGGCGTAGGTGGTAGAATGAGGATAATCCCGAAGAAGGTTGAGGGTATAAAGTTCGGGCTGCTCTCGCCCGAGATGATTCGCAAGATGTCGGAGGTGAAGATAGTCACCGCCGACACCTACGACGAGGACGGCTACCCCATAGAGGGCGGGCTCATGGACCCGCGTCTGGGCGTGGTGGACCCAGGTTTGCGCTGCAAGACCTGCGGCTCCCGCGTGGGCGACTGCCCCGGGCACTTCGGCAGGATAGAGCTCGCGAGGCCCGTGATTCACGTGGGCTACGCCAAGCTTATAAATAAAATTCTGCGCAGCATCTGCAGGTCCTGCGGCAGAATCCTGCTCCCGGATGAGAAGATTGAAGAGTTCCGCCAGGAGCTGCGCAGGGCGAAGCGCATAGGCAAGAGCGAGGAGCCCATCGTGGAGGACCTCTTCAAGGCGGCGCGGGTGGTCAAGAAGTGCCCCCACTGCGGCGAGGAGCAGCTGGACATAAAGTTCGAGAAGCCGACTACGTTTATAGAGGACAAGCAGAGGCTCTCGCCCATCGACGTGCGTGAGCGCCTGGAGAAGATCACCGACAGCGACGCCGAGGTGATGGGCTTCGACGTTGCCGTGGCCCGCCCGGAGTGGATGGTGCTCACCGTTTTGCCGGTTCCTCCCGTAACTGTGCGCCCCTCGATAACCCTCGAGTCTGGAGAGCGCAGCGAGGACGACCTCACCCACAAGCTGGTGGACATAATAAGGATAAACCAGCGCCTGGAGGAGAACATTGAAGCGGGAGCGCCCCAGCTCATAATCGAGGACCTGTGGGAGCTCCTCCAGTACCACGTGACCACCTACTTCAACAATGAAGTAGCCGGCGTCCCGCCTGCGAGGCACCGCTCCGGCAGGCCCCTGAAGACCCTGGCCCAGCGCCTCAAGGGCAAGGAGGGCAGGTTCAGGAGCAACCTCTCGGGCAAGCGCGTAAACTACTCGGCCAGGACGGTAATCTCGCCGGACCCCAACCTGAGCATCAACGAGGTGGGCGTGCCCGAGCTAATTGCTAGGGAGCTCACCATACCCGTGATAGTTACGCCCATGAACATAGAGCACATCAAGAAGTTTGTGCGCAACGGTCCGAGCAAGTACCCGGGCGCCAACTACGTGGAGCGCCCCGACGGTGCCAGGCTGAGCCTTGCGAGGGTGAAGAACATAGACGAACTCCTGGAGAAGATTGAGCCCGGGTGGAAGGTCCACCGCCACCTCATCGACGGCGACATAGTGCTCTTCAACCGCCAGCCGAGCCTGCACCGCATGAGCATAATGGCGCACGAGGTGCGCGTGCTTCCCTACAAGACCTTCCGCCTCAACCTGTGCGTCTGCCCGCCGTACAACGCGGACTTCGACGGCGACGAGATGAACCTGCACGCGATTCAGGGGCAGGAAGCTCGCGCCGAGGCTCGCGTGCTCATGCGCGTGCAGGAGCAGATTCTGTCGCCGCGCTTCGGCGGGCCAATAATAGGCGGAATCCACGACCACATCTCAGGCGCTTACCTCTTCACCCAGCCCGGGGTGCGCTTCACCCGGGAGCAGGCGTTCCACCTGCTCTACGCAAGCGGTATAAACAAGCCGCTGCCAGAGCCAGCCTATGTTGAGGACGGGAAGGAGTACTACACGGGCAAGCAGATATTCAGCCTCCTTCTCCCGGAGGACCTGGACCTGACCTACCGCGCCAAGGTGTGCCGGAAGTGCGAGGTGTGCAAGGAAGAAGAGTGCGAGTACGACGCCTACGTGGTTATTCGCAACGGCGTGCTGGAGCACGGGGTGATGGACGAGAAGAGCTTCGGCGCCTTCGCGGGCGAGCTTCTCGACAGGATAGTCAAGGACTACGGCACCGACAAGGCGAGGGAGTTTCTGGACAGCGTAACCAAGCTGGTCATAAACTTCATAACCTGGCGCGGCTTCTCCACGGGCATAGACGACGAGGACCTGCCGGAGGAGGCGAAGGAGAGGATAGCCGAGATCCTGGAGGAGGCGGACAAGAAGGTGATGGAGCTCATCCGCGCCTACAACGAGAACATCCTGGAGCAGCTTCCGGGCAGGACGCTGGAGGAGACCCTGGAGATGAGGATAATGCAGGTGCTCAGCGAGGCGCGCGACAAGACGGGTGAGATAGCCAACGAGTACCTGGAGAGGGAGGAGAGGAGGAGGAAGCACGAGAACAGCGCGCGCATAATGGCAATCTCAGGGGCAAGAGGTAGCCTGCTCAACCTCACGCAGATGGCCGCCTGCGTGGGCCAGCAGGCGGTGAGGGGTGAGCGCATAAAGCGCGGCTACACCGGCAGGACGCTGCCCCACTTCAAGGTGGGGGACATCTCCGCCAGTGCAAAGGGCTTTGTGCGCAGCAGCTACAAGAAGGGCCTCTCCCCGCTGGAGTTCTTCTTCCACAACATGGGCGGTCGCGAGGGTCTCGTGGATACGGCGGTGAGGACGTCGCAGAGCGGCTACATGCAGCGCAGGCTTATCAACGCCCTGCAGGACCTCAAGGTGGAGTACGACAGCACAGTCAGAGATACCCGCGGGGTGATAGTGGAGTTCCGCCACGGCGAGGACGGCGCCGACCCCAGCAGAACCGACTGGGGGCAGATGGTGAATGTTAAGAAGATTGTGCAGCGCTACGCAAAGAAGGAGGCGGCGTAGATGTACCTGAGTGAGGAGGAGATTCAGCAGAGGATAGCCGAGCTTAAGGAGAAGATACCCGCCAGCCTCTACTCCGACCTGGAGAGCGAGCTGAAGAAGGTGAAGGTCACCGCGGAGCAGCTCGAGAGGATAATCGCCGAGGTGCTGCGCCGCTACGAGTTTGCGAAGGTTGAGCCGGGCGAGGCGGTGGGAATAGTCGCAGCTCAGAGCATGGGCGAGCCGAGCACGCAGATGACAATGCGAACCTTCCACTACGCCGGCGTAGCCGAGCTGAACGTCACCCTGGGTTTGCCGCGCATAATAGAGATAGTGGACGCCCGCAAGAAGCCCTCCACGCCAATGATGACCATTTACTTAGAAGAGGAGTACGCCCGCGACAGGGAGAAGGCGGAGCAGGTGGCCAGGGAGATAGAGACGCTATATGTGCGGGACGTGCTGGAGAAGAGCGAGATCGACCTGGTGAACTCAAGAGTCCTGCTCTACTTGGACGAGTACGAGCTCCGCAGGAAGAAGCTCAGCGTGGAGGACGTGGTTGCCAGGCTGAAGTCCATCAAGGGCGTGGAGATAGAGGAGGAGAATGGCGTAATCTCGCTGAAGATGAGCAACCCCACCATAAAGGACCTGAGAAAGCTGTCAAACCGCGTCTCCGACCTCCACCTGCGCGGAATAAAGGACATCACGCGGGTGGTGCTGCGCAGGGAGGAGAAGGAGTACGTGATCTACACAGAGGGCTCAAATTTGAAGGATGTGCTCAAGATTGAGGGCGTCGACGTCACCAGGACAAAGACCAATGACATAATGGAGATCCAGCGCGTCCTGGGCATAGAGGCGGCGCGCAACGCCATAATAAACGAGATTCAGGATACGCTGAATGAGCAGGGTCTGATCGTGGACGTCCGCCACCTGATGCTTGTGGCAGACATGATGACCGTCGACGGCACCGTCAAGGCGATAGGAAGGCACGGGGTGAGCGGGGAGAAGGCGAGCGTACTCGCGAGGGCGGCCTTCGAGATCACCGTGGACCACCTGCTTCAGGCGGCTGTAACGGGCGAGTACGACGAGCTCGAGGGGATAGTGGAGAATGTGATTGTGGGCAGACCCGTGAAGCTTGGCACGGGAATGGTTGAGCTGGTGATGCGTCGTGAGCTTGAGGAGAGCAAGGAGGCGGCATGATGCAGGTTGAGCGTGCAATTCGCGTGGCTGTGGATACGGGCAAGGTCTACTTGGGCGCAAAGCAAACTTTGAGCGCTGTGCGGAGCGGGGAGGCCAAGCTGGTGGTGGTGGCGAGCAACTGCCCCGAGCATGCTAAAAGCGACCTGCTGCGCTTCGCGGAGCTGGCGGGCATACCCGTTTACGAGTATCCGGGCACGAGCCTGGAGCTGGGCGCTGTGTGCGGCAAGCCCTACGTGGTGAGCATGCTTGCGGTGATTGAGGCGGGGGATTCAGATATATTTGAGCTCGGTAGGAGGAAGTAAGTAATGGAAGCTTTGAAGCTTTCTGCCAGAGAAATTAACTATATCGCCCTTTTTGAGAGCATGACAGGTGCGGTGACAAAGGACTGTATAATCGACGAGGACGGCAAAAAGATAATCTTCATAGTCAAGAAGGGCGATATAGGCATTGCGATTGGCAGAAAGGGCTCTAACGTGCAGCGTGTTTCCCGCGCGCTTGGAAAGAAGATAGAGATCATAGAGTACAGCGACGACCCTGCAGAATTTGTTGCCAATGTGCTCCACCCCGTTAAGGTTAACGGCGTCGAGATAGAGGTGAAGGGCAACAAAAAGGTAGCAAAGGTGAAGGTGGACATCCAGGACAAGCCCCAGGCGATAGGCAGGCGCGGGAAGAACCTGGCACGGGTTAAGAACATACTCAAAAGGCACCACGGTATAGACGAAGTGGTCATAGTCTGAGGTGAAGTTCATGGCCAAGAAGCCCACCGGCGAGTTTACGGCGCGCAAGCTGAGGCGGAGGAGAAAGCAGTTCAGGTGGAGCGATCCCAGCTACAAGCGCCGCGTGCTGAAGCTCAAGGAGAAGTCGAACCCCCTCGGCGCTGCACCCATGGCGAGGGGCATAGTGCTGGAGAAGGTAGGAATAGAGGCGAAGCAGCCGAATTCGGCGATACGCAAGTGCGTCAAGGTACAGCTCATCAAGAGCGGCAGGCAGGTCACCGCCTTCTGCCCAGGAGACGGAGCCATTAACTACATCGACGAGCACGACGAGGTGCTCATCGAGGGCATAGGCGGCAGGCAGGGCGGAAGCATGGGCGACATACCCGGGGTGCGCTTCAAGGTTATTGCCGTCAACGGCGTCTCGCTCCGCGAGCTGGTGCGCGGGCGCAAGGAGAAGCCCATAAGGTGATGCTTAATGTTTAAAATCTTCGGATTGTGGGACCCTACTGAGGTGGAGGTGCGCGACCCTAGTTTAAAGGCGTACATAAACCTGCGCCCCGTGCTGGTGCCTCATACCATGGGGAGGCACTTCCGCCAGTTCGGCAAGGCGGAGGTGCCCATAGTGGAGCGCCTGATAAACAAGATGATGGTCACTGGTCACGAGGGCAAGAAGCACAAGCGCACCTCCGGCAGGAACACCGGCAAGAAGATTCTGGCGGCGAAGATTGTCAAGGAGGCGCTGCAGATAGTGGAGAAGCGCACCAAGAAGAATCCCATACAGGTGCTGGTGGACGCGCTTATAAACGCCGGCCCCAGGGAGGAGACCACCAGGCTGAAGTACGGCGGCATAGCCTACCACCAGAGCGTTGACGTGGCGCCCCAGCGGCGGCTCGACCTGGCGCTGCGCTTCATCGCCATAGGCGCCGCGAGGCAGGCCTTCAAGTCCAAGAAGAGCATCTCGCAAGCGCTTGCGGATGAGATTATAGCCGCCGCCAACTACGACCTCAAGTGCTACTCCATCTCCAAGAAGGAGGAGATAGAGCGCATAGCAAAGGCTGCGAGGTAGGGCTATGGGAAGACGCGAAGAGATGGTCAGGAAGATTCAGGAGCTCATGCGCAAGCCCGAGCACATACGCAACATGGGCATCGTCGCGCACATAGACCACGGGAAGACCACCCTCAGCGACAACCTTCTCGCCGGCGCGGGCATGATGAGCTTCGACCTCGCGGGAAAGCAGCTGGTGCTGGACAGCGATGTGCTTGAGCAGCAGCGCGGCATCACCATAGACGCGGCCAACGTGAGCATGGTGCACGAGTACAGGGGCGAGAGCTACCTGATAAACATGATAGACACGCCCGGGCACGTGGACTTCGGGGGCAACGTCACCCGCGCCATGCGCGCAGTGGATGGGGTTATAGTTGTGGTGTGCGCCGTCGAGGGCACGATGCCCCAGACGGAGACCGTGCTAAGACAGGCGCTCAAGGAGCGCGTGAAGCCCGTGCTCTTCATAAACAAGGTTGACCGCCTCATCAACGAGCTCCGGCTGACGCCGGAGGAGATGCAGCGCCGCTTCATAGAGATAATCTCCGAGTTCAACAAGATTGTGAGGAGCATGGCTCCCCCGGAGTTCAGGGACAAGTGGCAGGTGAAGGTGGAGGACGGGAGCGTCGCCTTCGGCTCTGCCTATCACAACTGGGCGATAAACTTCCCGCTGATGAAGGAGACGGGCATAACCTTCAAGGATGTCATAGACTACAACCTCAAGGGCGAGCAGCGCGAGCTGGCGAAGCGCGCGCCGGTGCACATGGTGATACTGGACATGGTGGTGAAGCACCTGCCCTCCCCCATAGTTGCGCAGAAGTACAGGATTCCTCAGATCTGGCCTGGTGACATTGAGAGCGAGGACGGCAAGGCCATGCTCGAATGCTCACCCAGGGGGAAGCTGGCGGTGATGATAACCGACCTGCGAATAGACCCCCAGGCGGGTGAGGTGGCGACGGGCAGAATCTTCTCGGGCACGCTGAGGCGCAGCCAGGAGGTCTACCTGTGCAACGCGAAAACAAAGACGCGCACCCAGCAGGTGGGCGTCTACCTGGGCCCCGAGCGCATGCCCACCGAGGAGGTGGTGGCGGGGAACATAGTCATGATCACAGGTCTGAAGAACGTCCAGGCGGGCGAGACGGTGACCTCCGTGGAGGAGCCCATAGAGCCCTTCGAGGAGCTGCGCCACTACTCTGAGCCGGTGGTAACCGTGGCGGTGGAGGCCAAGAACACCAAGGACCTGCCCAAGCTCATAGACGTGCTCAACATCATGGCGCGCGAGGACCCGACGCTCAGGGTGGAGATTAACGAGGAGACGGGAGAGCACCTGCTCTCGGGAATGGGCGAGCTCCACCTGGAGGTGGTGACCTACAGAATAAAGGAGCGCGGCGTTGACATAGAGGTCTCGCCGCCAATTGTGGTGTACCGCGAAAGCGTGCTAGAGACCTCCCCCACCGTTGAGGGGAAGTCCCCCAACAAGCACAATCGCTTCTACTTCGTGGTGGAGCCCATAGAGGAGGAGGTGATGCGCGCCCTTCTCGAAGGTGAGGTCAAGCCCTCGCGCTACAAGGGCAAGGAGCTGGGAAGGGCGCTGGAGAAGGTGGGCATGGAGAAGACCGAGGCGAAGGGCGTCGTCGAGGTGTACCAGAACAACATCTTCACCGACGTTACCAAGGGTATCCAGTACCTCCACGAGACCATGCCCCTGATTCAGGAGGGCTTCCACGAGGCGATGAACGAGGGCCCGCTCGCCAAGGAGCAGGTTCTCGGGGTGAAGGTGAAGCTGGTGGATGCCAAGCTTCATGAAGATGCTGTGCACCGCGGCCCGGCGCAGGTAATACCCGCGGTGCGTGAGGCGATACGCCAGGCGATGCTCCAGGCAAAGGCGGTGCTCCTAGAGCCCAAGATGAAGGTGTTCATCCACGTGCCCCAGGACTACATGGGCGCGGTGACGCACGAGATTCAGCGGCGCAGGGGGCAGATTCTGGACATGCGCCAGGAGGGCGACATGATAGTGGTGGAGGCGAAGTGCCCGGTGAGCGAGATGTTCGGCTTCGCGGGCGACATAAGGAGCGCCACCGAGGGAAGGGCGCTCTGGAGCACAGAGTTCGCGGGCTTTGAGCGCCTGCCGGCGGAGCTTCAGGAGGAGGTCGTGAAGAAGATACGCGAACGAAAAGGTTTAAATTAGGGTAATGAGATAACACAAGGAAAAAAGGAGGTTAAAAACATGGCAGAGAAACCGCATCTGAACCTGGTGTTTATTGGACACGTAGACCACGGCAAGTCTACGACGGTGGGAAGGCTGCTCTTTGAGATGGGCGCCATAGGAGAGCACATAATAAGGCAGTACCGCGAGGAAGCGCAGAAGATAGGAAAGGCAACCTTCGAGTTCGCCTGGGTTATGGACCGCCTGAAGGAGGAGCGCGAGCGCGGGCTTACCATAGACATCTCTCACCAGAAGATGGAGACCGACAAGTACTACTTCACCATCATAGATGCACCCGGGCACAGGGACTTCATCAAGAACATGATAACCGGCGCCAGCCAGGCGGATGCCGCTGTGCTTGTGGTGGATGTCGCCCAGAAGGATGAGAAGGGCGGCCTGATGCCGCAAACGAAGGAGCACGTCTTCCTGGCGAGGACGCTGGGCATAGGGCAGTTCATAGTGGCCATAAACAAGATGGACGCCGTGGACTGGAGCAAGGAGAAGTTCGAGGAGACCAAGGCGCAGCTGGACAAGCTCTTCAAGATTGTGGGCTACAAGCCCGAGCAGATAACCTACGTGCCCATCTCGGCGCTCCAGGGCGAGAACATAGTGAAGAAGAGCGACAAGATGCCCTGGTGGGACGGCCCCACCCTGGTGGAGGCGCTCAACAACCTGAAGGTGCCAGAGAAGCCCATAGACCTGCCCCTGCGCATTCCCGTGCAGGACGTGTACTCCATCACCGGTATAGGCACTGTGCCCGTGGGCAGGGTTGAGACCGGTGTGCTCAAGGTCGGCGACAAGGTGATATTCGAGCCCCCGGGCGTTAGCGGCGAGGTGAAGAGCATAGAGATGCACCACGAGCCCATTGAGAAGGCGGAGCCGGGGGACAACATCGGCTTCAACGTGCGCGGCGTGGGCAAGAACGACATAAAGCGCGGCGATGTGTGCGGTCACGTGGACAACCCGCCCACAGTGGCGAAGAGCTTCACGGCGCAGATAATTGTGCTGCAGCATCCGAGTGCAATAACAGTGGGCTACACTCCCGTTTTCCACGCCCACACCGCCCAGGTGGCGTGCAGGATAGTGGAGCTCATAAGCAAGCTGGACCCGCGCACGGGTAATGTGGTGGAGAAGAACCCGCAGTTCCTGAAGACGGGCGAGGCCGGCGTGATACGGGTGCAGCCCACAAAGCCGCTGGTGGTGGAGAAGGTCAAGGAGATTCCCCAGCTGGGGAGGTTCGCCATCCGCGACATGGGCATGACCGTCGCCGCCGGCATGGTGGTGGACATAGAGAAGGCGAAGTAACCGCCTTCTCTTCTCTCGTTAATTTTCCGGGTGCTGGACATGCAGCGCGCAAGGATAAAGCTCAGTGGCACGGATCACAGGAAGCTGGAGGAAGTGTGCAGGCAGGTCAAGGAGATAGCCCTGAAGACAGGGGTGGAGATGTCGGGGCCCATACCCCTGCCGACGCGGAGGCTGCGCGTTCCGGTGCGCAAGTCGCCTTCCGGCGATGGCACCGCCACCTGGGAGAAGTGGGAGATGCGCATCCACAAGCGCCTCATCGACATCGAGGCGGACGAGCGCACAATGCGCCAGATAATGCGCGTGCGCGTTCCGGACGGCGTCAACATCGAGATAGAGCTGCGCACCTAGTTTTTTCCTTATAAAAAATAAAGAGGGAGTCAGTCCCCCTCGAAGACCACCGTATTTTCGTTGTACACCACTATCACCTTCATCACCCGGTGAGAGTTTGCCGGGGTGCCTACTTTTCCCTTTTCCGAGAGCGGCGGAAAAGTGAAGGGTGCTCACTCCACCCTGGCGCCCCTGTTATCAGCCCTTGTGAGCCACACGCTGCGCACATCCCTGCGGGAGCGCAGGATCCTCACGAACTCCTCCGGGTCCCTGGGGAGGGCGTAGATCACAGGCCCGAAGCTGCTCAGCCCCGCGCCGTAGCTCAGCCTCTGGCAGAGGGCGAGGAGCTCCCTGACGTTCGGCGCCTGCAGCATGAGCTCAATCTCCTTGAAGCCTGTTTTTTGTATGAGGTTCACCGCCTCACCAAAGCCGGTGATGTCCTCCTCGGCCAAGGCCGGCAGGAGCTTCATTAAAATCACGTGCGAAAGCCGCTCCACCTGGCTTATTGGGATGGGGCAGAAGCGCTGGAAGATGCTCACCTCGCGTGTGCTGAAGATGCGGCGCTCCGGCTCCGGAAGCACCAGCGCAACCTCCCAGTCGGGAAAGTCACGCCGCAGCACCAGCGGCGCAGGCTTCGCCCTGCTCGCCGAGGAGGGCAGGAACTCGGGCTTCTCCCTCTTCGAATGCCCGCCGTCGAGGATGAAGCCCCCTCCCTCGAAGGCAGCCACGCCTATCCCGGAGGTCCCGCCCCTGCCCACCAGCTGCGCCAGCTCCCTGACGCCCGCCTCTATGCCGTAGGCCTCGCAGATACCCCTGGCCACCGCCAGGGAGAGCTGCGTACCCGAGCCCAGGCCCACGTGCTGGGGGTAGGCGGTGAGCACCCTTATTTCCGCCCCCGGCAGGGAGTAGGCCTCAAGCACGTGCCTCGCCGCCGCAAGGGCGCGCTCCGCCAGCTCGCCCTCTGCGCTCAGCCCCCTGCCGCGCTCCACCTCCACCACCATGCGGGGCGAGCGCAGCGCAAGGCCTATGCCCCCGTCCACCCTGCCCAGGCTGCCATTCAGGTCTATGAGCGTCATGTGCACCCGGGCTGGAGCACTAACCCTAACCATCGCCCTCACCCAGCAGGAGCTCTAGGTAGGAGCGCCTCTCAACCGCCTCTCTCCCGATGCCCAGGGAGGAAAGGAAGGCCACCAGCTCCTCTGGCGAGTATTCCTCGGCCTTCTTCTCCACCTCCACAAAGCTCCCCAGCTCCGCCACGCTGTCCAGCTCCACCAGGTACTCACCGAGGCGGTAGCTCCGCCTCAGCTTTTTAACCAGGGCAACCTCCTCAAAGCCGAGCTTTGTGAGTATCTCTCTCGCCGCCTGGTAGCTCTCGACAGCAAGGCTCACCTCCTCTCTCGTCTTGGTAACGGCGTCCAGCTTCCTGCCCTTGTACGTCAGCGTTACCCTTCCCCCTGCTCTCCGCAGGCGCAGCGCCTCGTCGGTAGCTGCGAAATCCCTGCACGGGTGGGCGAAGTAGGCGTCCATCTGCTCCTCCTCTCCCAGGTAGCGCGCTCCCCTCTGCCGGAGCCTCTCCTCCACCTCCCTGAGGCTGGCCACCCGGGCTTTAATCTCCACCTCGAGCATGCCAATAGTTATATTGCCGGCGATAAATCTTTTTGCATGCTCTCCGGCTTTCTGGAAAAGCGCTACTCAGTGCTCTTCCCCGGGCTCACCGGTGAGATGCTCACCCGCCCCCTCCCCCAGGCGCTGCGCGTCAACACGCTGCGCATAACCGAGGGCGAGCTGGTGGAGCGCCTGCAGCGGCGGGGGTTCGAGCTTGAGAAGGTGCCCTGGGTCAGGCACGGCTATTTTATTCGCAGGGCGCCCTTCTCCCCGGGAGCAACGCCGGAGTATCTGCTGGGCTACTACTACCTCCAGGACCCCGCCTCCATGTACGCCTGCGAGGTGCTCGACCCTCGCCCGGGAGAGCTGGTGCTCGACGCCGCAGCAGCACCTGGGGGCAAGACCACCTACATAGCCCAGCTCATGCAAAACCGCGGCTGCGTCGTAGCAGTGGAGGTGAACAGGCAGCGCATTAGAGCTCTTCGCGCCAGCGTGATGCGGCTGGGGGTGGAGAACGCAATACTTGTCAGGATGGACGCCCGCGAGGTCTCGGAGCTGGGGCTGCTCTTTGACAGGGTGCTCCTGGATGCCCCCTGCACCGGCACGGGCACCGCCCACAAGGCGCGGGAGGCGCTCACCAAGGACGAGGGCGACCTCAGGAACCTCCTGCCCCTGCAGCGCAGCCTCATGGGAGCAGCCTACAGGGTGCTCAGACCTGGCGGTGTGATGGTTTACGCCACCTGCAGCCTCCTGCCTGAGGAGAACGAGCTGCTCCTCCAGGATTTCCTGGAGGAAACCGGTGCGCGGATGATGAAGATAAAGCACGGCTCACCGGCGCTGGACAGACCCTACGGCCGGAGCCTGAGGAAGGACATAAAAAGAGCCAGAAGGTTCTACCCCTGGGTTCACAACACCCAGGGCTTCTTTGTGGCAAAAATACAAAAGCCCTACAGGTGAGCCTTTATCTTCTCTGCGAGGTGCTCCTTGGGCACGGCTCCGATTACCTTCTCCACCACCTCGCCGTTTTTAAAGAGTATCAGAGTGGGTATGCTGGTAATTCCAAAGCGCATCGCAGTCTTGGGGTTCTCATCCACGTTGAGCTTGGCGAAGGTGACCTTCCCCTCAAACTCATTTGCCAGCTCCTCGATGGTGGGAGCCACCATCTTGCAGGGAAAGCACCACGCCGCCCAGAAGTCCACAAGGATCAGAGGGTGTTCCTTCACCATGTCCTCAAAGTTGTCGTCGGTTGCTGTTAACACCTTTCCTGCCATGACATTCACCGTTCTTAAAAGGCACGGGATTCGCATATATATTTTTTGGAGATAAAGGTTAAAGCTCCTGAGTGTCAGGTAGATTTATGCGCCTCCTGTGGCTTATCGCGGCGCTCCTCCTCCTGGCTTCGGGGGTACAGCACTTTGAGAAGCCGCGCCCTGCGCTCTGGGTGGAGGTGCACGACCTCTCGCCGGGGTATGCCACTATGCCGCTGGAGAGGCTGCTGGACATCACCGGGGGAAGGGCGGAGAGGGTGGTGGTGTTCGTCATACCCAGGCGCGGAGGCGTAGAGCCCATATCCGAGTATCCGGAGTTTGTGGACTTCCTGCGCCGGCTGGAGGACAGGGGTGTCGAGGTAGGTGCCCACGGGCTCACCCACCGGGGCTTTGAGTTTCTAACCACCCGCGAGGGAGCAGCTGAGCTGACCGCCGCCGTGAGGCGGGAGTTCAGGCGCGCGGGATTTGAGCCCCGGGTTTTTTCTCCGCCCAGGTACCTGGTGTCACCCCAGGCGCTGGAGCAGCTTTCCTGGGAGTACCATCAGGTCTACCTGCTGGACGGGGTGGTGTGCTCCGGGGGCTTTCTGCCCTACTATACCCGGGAGTTCACCGCTGGGAGGGAGCAGCGCCTCCTCATGCCCCTGGCAAGGCTCTCCCTGCTTCTAACGAGGAGCGAGGTATATCGCCTGAGTGTGCACATGGCGTACCTGAACAACGAGTCGCTGAGGTTTCTTCAGGAGTTCCTCTCCTGGGCTGGCTTTGAAGCAGAGAGCAGGAGCTGCGACGAAGAGCTTGCCGCAGGGGAGGCGCTGCGCATGGAGCCCCCGCCGCAGGTGCGCGGCGTGAAGCGCAACGCGTATGCCCTGCTCTACGCAGCCAACATGTACACCGCCACCGGCGAGGAGAGGTACAGGGCTATGGCGGAGAGGTACGCGTCCTACCTGCTTACCCGCCAGGAGGAGGGCGGTGGCTGGCGCGAGGCAGAAGGCGAGGCAACCTCCAGCTATGCCCTGCTCGAGAGCGCCGCCGCAACCTGGGCGCTCTCGCAGGCATATACCAGCGGGGCAATAGCCGGCGGTGAGGTGGAGGCGGGGATAAGGCGGGGTGGTGATGCGCTCCTCCGCAGGACGGAGCTTCTTACCTTCTTCGGCTGCAACTTTGGCTTGAGGCCCAACGCCATAGGCTTCGCCGCCCTGGGTCTTGAAAAGGCTGCGGAGGCGGCTCAGCTTATGGGAGAGCCGCTCAGGGCGGAGGACTACCGGAGGAAGGCGGTGGAGGTGGGCGAGTGCCTGCTGAAGATGCAGCTCCGCAGCGGTGCGTGGTACGACGGCCCCTATCGCCTGCCCTGGTATAGCTGGCGCAGCGTGAGCGCCTGGTACCAGGGCATGGCGCTGAGCGGTGTAGCAGCAGCCTACGCGGCAGCACCCCCCGGGGAGAGGCTCGGGTTCAGGGAGAGCGCAGAGAGGGGTGCCGGGTTTCTCGAGAGGATGCGCCGCGGCGACGGGGGCTACTACGGCGTGCTCCACGCCAATGGCACCCCTGCGGGTGATGGAAGCATAATGGTTCTCCAAGCTTATGCAATAGCCGAGAGCTTCGGCCTGCGCTTTGGCTGCGGAGCGCTAAACTACACCGCTTCAGGGGTTAAGAACTGGGACGCCAACTACGCCTTTGCGGTGAGCCAGTTTCTTGCGAATGCCAGAGTCCGGGACGAGAGGGATGAACACCGCAGGGCACCATGTTAATCAATCATTTTAATACAGAGTTGACAGCGCAAACCTTATATCCCGGTTGCCCCACTTTAGCACTATGGGCGAGAAAATAGTGGTGCCCAAGGACGCGGAGACAATAGCCGACACCTGGGTGCATTCGAACATGAAGAACGTCATTGGCGTGAGCTACGGCATTGTGGCGAAGCACGGCGAAGCCTGGCTCGTTAGAGGCGAGGTGGAGCTCTGGAAGGGGCTCTTTGAGAGCGAGCACGTGGGCTTTGAGATGGAGATAAGCGACGAGGGCGAGATTTTAAGCGTAAAAACTCAAAGCCTGTCCAGCACGTAGTCGGGCTTTATTCTGCTCCGCTCAACCTCTTCGCGCTTTGTTGCGCCGGTGAGCACCAGCGCGGTGCGCATTCCAAGCGCTTTGCCCATGGCGATGTCGGTGTCCAGGCGGTCGCCTATGAGCAGCGCATCCTGCGGCTCCGCACCCAGGTGGCGGAGGATGAGCTCCCCCATGATTTTTGAGGGCTTGCCCACAAGCTTAGCCCGCCTGCCGCTTGCCCTTTCTACGGCGGCGACTATTGAGCCTGCCCCCGGGATAGGGCCGCGCTCAGTTACCAGCGTGGGGTCGCGGTTGGTGGCGAGCAGCTCTGCGCCGCGGAGCAGGTGGTTCTGTGCGATTGCGAGCTTCTCGTAGGTGAAGCGCCTGTCGAGTCCAACCACCACAACGCCGCAGTCGCTCTCCCTGACGCTTATTCCGCGCCACTCCAGCTCCTTCCTGAGCCCGGCTTCGCCTATTACATAGACACCCGCTCTGGGGTAGTGCTCCGCAATGTACAGCGCCGCAGCGTAGGCGGAGGTTATTATCTCGTCCTCGCGCACCTCAACCCCCAGCGAGGAGAGCTTCTCCGCGTACTCTGCACGCGTCTTGGTGGAGTTGTTGGTGACGAAGAGCACCCTGCCGCGCCTTCTGAGCTTTGCTATCTTCTCCTCAACCCCCGGCAGGAGGGTGCGCCCGCGGTAGACCACGCCGTCCAGGTCGAGCACGAAGGCCTTGAAGTGCATGGGTAAGTTTCGCCCGCGGGTCTTAAATAGCTTACTTAACAGCACAGCTATTCTCTGTCAAGCATCACTCTTATCCTTTTAAGAATTGTCCCATCTGATTCTCAGAGAGCCATCCCTGTCCTGCCAGTGATAGGAATATAAATACTCTTTTTCGGACACGTATTCTCTTATGAATAACTCGCTTCCATCAATAATTTCTGCTTTAATAATCTTCTCAGCAGTGCAGCTCTGCGATGTGGTAGGGCTTTATGTGCTTCAGCAGCTCTATCCTGAACACCAGCCTTTTCCCTGCCA
>JAADFX010000042.1 GCA_013152685.1 Methanobacteriota archaeon
GCTGATTTAGTCAATTGGGTAAGTTTTAATACTCCGGGATTAAATGTATAGTTGAGGTGGTCTCCACAATTAAAGCTAGGCATCGCGGGTGATGGCTTTGAACAAACAAAAACTCATAGAAAAATTTGTCAGAGAAATTAAAAAAAGATATGGCGAGGAGATTAAAGAGGTTATACTCTTTGGCAGCCATGCCAGGGGTGAGGGCACCCCAGAAAGCGACATCGACCTTCTTGTCATAACCACCTCCGACTGGTACGAGATGCAGAAGAAGCTGTCAGAGGTGGTTGTCAGGTTCCTGCTTGAAACTGGGGTGTACATCTCTGCAAAGGCCGTGAATGTGGAGGAGTATGAGTTCATGAAGAAGCTCCGGACAGGTTTCTATGAAAATATAAAAAGGGAGGGTGTAGTGGTTGGATGAGGCTGAGATGGCTACACCCCTGAGGATGGGCAGGGCTTCTGTGGATGCAAAATACTATGGTGTCATGGCCATGAGGGATATAACAGCTCGGGTGCTGAGGCTCCTGATGAGGTAATTGGCCACCGCGGATGGAGGCTGCGTGTACTGCGCCCAGAAACTCTTCCTCAGGTTTATCGAGGAGTTTCCCGAGTTTAAGGAGCTTGCGGAGGGAATATTTGAGGAAAAGTTCGGCAAGGGCCTCTGCGACGTGGAGTTCTGAAGGTGGGAAAGGAGCTCCTCACTCCTCTCCGAACACCTCCTTCCAGCGCTCGTCCACGTAGCGCTGCAGCACTGCGATGTGCTCCTCCGTGAGGTGCTTGAAGCGCTTCTGCAGGCGCAGGTACTCCTTAACGGGGCGCTTCACCGCTGGTTTGTAGGTCACCCTGGTCCTGCCGTTCTCAATCTCGTACAGAATCCACATGCCGCTGTCCACCGCCAGGCGCAGAACCTCGATGCTCTTCTCCTCCCTGATGCCCCATCCCGGGGTGCAGGAGGCGTGCACGTGGATGTACGCCGGCCCCTCTATGGAGAGCGCCTTCTTCACCTTCTCCATGTAGTCCAGCGGGAAGGCCACGCTGGCGGTGGCCACGTAGGGTATGCCGTGCGCCGCTGCGATGCGGGGCATGTCCTTCTTGAAGGTGCGGTTTCCGAAGCTCTCCTTCCCGGGCGGGGAGGTCGTCGTCGCCGCACCGTAGGGCGTTGCCCCCGAGCGCTGTATGCCTGTGTTCATGTAGGCCTCGTTGTCGTAGCAGATGTACACGAAGTCGTGGCCGCGCTCCAGGGCGCCGCTCAGCGCCTGAAAGCCTATGTCCACCGTTCCGCCATCTCCGCCGAAGGCTATGACCTTCACCCTGTCCTTCTTGCCCAGAGCCCTGAGCGCCGCCTCCACGCCGCTCGCCACCGCGGCGGAGTTCTCAAAGGCCACGTGAATCCAGGGCACCCGCCAGGCGGTCTCCGGGTAGGGGGTGCTCACCACCTCCATGCAGCCAGTTGGCTGAGTAACTATCACATTCCTTCCAGCCGCCTTCAGCGCCAGCCTTATCGCCAGGGCGCAGGCGCAGCCGGAGCATCCCCTGTGCCCGCTCGCGAAGAGCTCCTCGTCGCTCACCTCCTTGAGCAGCTGCCTGAACTTGAAGCAGCGCGTGGCGCTCAGGCTGGCCTCGCAGGTGTGGCGGCACTTCACATAGCTCGGAATATCGCTAACAACCTTCATGGCACAGCCTCCCTCAGACCAAGCCAGGTGGTGGGGCTCACCTTCTCTCCCTTAGCCGCGCGCCTGCACACCTCTATTGCGTGCTCCACGTCCTCCATCCTCACGTCTCTGCCACCGAGGCCGCACACAAAGCTCAGCACCCTGGTCTCAAGTCCCCTGTCGTAGCACACCTTCTTCACCTCTGTGCACAGCGCGCCCTCGCCCAGGCCGAGCGCAATGTCCTTCTCCAGCACGCCCACCACCGCGGCGTTCCCTATCGCCCTGGCGATCTCCTCCACCGGCAGCGGGCGGTAGAGCCTGAGCCTCACAAGCCCCACGCCCTCGTAGCGGTCGACCACGTCCTTAATCGTCCCCGCCAGGGAGCCCATGGTGAGGAGCACCACCTCCGCATCCTCGGTTTTGTACTCCTCGATTAAGCCATAGCCCCTGCCGAAGGTCCTGGCGAACTCCAGGTCCACCTCCTTAACCTTCTCCAGCGCCCTCTCCATCGCCTCGTCCTGCTGCTTCCTGAACTCCATGTACCACTGGGGCTCGCCCAGCGCCCCCATGGTCACGGGCTGCTCCGGGTCAAGCTTGAGCTCCGGCTCGAAGGGCGGTATAAATCCGCTCACCTCCTCCTGGGAGGGCACATCCACCGGCTCCATGGTGTGGGTGAGCACAAAGCCGTCCATGCACACCATCACCGGGAGGAGCACCTCCTTGTCTTCCGCTATCCGGTACGCCTGGATGACGCTGTCCAGCGCCTCCTGGTTGGTCTCCACGTATATCTGCACCCACCCCGAGTCGCGCTCCGCTATGGAGTCGCTCTGGTCGTTCCAGATGTTTATGGGCGCGCTCAGGGCGCGGTTGGCGTTCACCATCACTATGGGCAGGCGCATTCCCGAGGCTATGAACAGCACCTCGTGCATGTACGCCAAGCCTTGAGACGAGGTGGCGGTGAAGGTCCTCGCCCCCGTGGCGCTCGCCCCTATGCAGGCGCTCATGGCGGTGTGCTCGCTCTCCACCATTATGTACTCCGCCCTCAGCTCCCCGTCGGCCACCATCTGGGCTATGTACTCCACAATTGGCGTCTGGGGGGTTATGGGATAAGCGGCAACCACATCCACGTCGCACAGCTTCACAGCCTTTGCCACAGCCTTGGAACCGTGCAGCATCTCCCTCATCTACTTCTCCTCCAGCTCCATCTTTATTGCCTCTGTGGGGCACTCGTTGGCGCATATGCCGCAGCCCTTGCAGTAGTCCAGGTCGGCGCTGTACTCGCCCTCCTCGCTCCTGGATACGCACGACTCAGGGCAGAATATCCAGCAGTTCCCGCAGTCGATGCACTCCTTCATGTCGAAGACCGGCCTGAACACTCGCCACCCGCCGGTCCTGTTCCTCACGGTGCTTCCCGGCTCAGAGATAACCGCCCCGGGCTTCATAGCCTCTCCTCCATTCTCGCAAAGGCCACCTCGACGGCGCGGACGTTCTTCTCCGCCAGCGTGCCGCTGAACCTGCTCTTCACCGCCTTAACAATCGCCTCCAGCGAAACCTCGCCGCTCATCGCCCCGAAGGCGCCTATCATGGCGGTGTTGACTATGGGCACGCCCAGCTCATCGAGGGCGATCTTTGTGGCGTTGATGGTGTACACCCTCGCCTGGGTGTTGAGCCCCAGCTCCTCCGGGCTCTTCTCCGAGTTCACCAGGATGCTCCCGTCCCGGCGGATGCCCGCGGCCACGTCCACCACCTCAATCAGGCTCGGGTCCAGCACCACCACGTAGTCGGGGGAGTAAATCTGACACCTGCGCCTGATAAAGGAGTTTGAAATCCTGGCGAAGGCGAGCACCGGCGCGCCCCTGCGCTCAGTTCCGAAGCTGGGGAAGGACTGGGCGTACCTTCCCTCGTAGAAGGCCGCCATCGCGAGCAGGTCTGCCGCTGTGACGGCGCCCTGACCTCCGCGACCGTGGAAGCGTATCTCCTTCACCTCGAAGCCACCTCCTTGAGCAGCGGCAGGTTTGTAACGTAGCAGTACAGCGTTCCCCCGCTCTCGCGCAGCTCCTCCTCGCTCCTGGCGAGCGTCGCAATGGGGCGCCAGTTCTCGTCCCGCTTCGCCACCATCGCACCGTCTATCTCACCCGCCTTCAGCGCGCAGAGCAGCAGCGCGGTCACCGCCCCGCCGTCCTGCCAGCGCGTGAGCCGGGCCTTCTCAGTTGCCCTAACGGCGAACACATCCAAGTACTTCCCCAGGGAGTCGCTCTTCACCTCTCCCTCGCCGGAGAAGAGCCTCTCCGCCATCACCATCGCCGGCAGGGAGGTCCTGGGGCAGGCCAGGTACGCCTCCTCCACATCTCCACTTGCGCCCTCCTTCAGCCGCGGGCGCTCCTCCACCATCTCCAGGCGGTCGTCGGCAACAGCGACGCAGGCGCCGCAGGAGACGCACATCCCGGCGTCTATCACGTCCCTCTCCAGGTCGGCGAAGCTCTTGCCCTTTGCCTCGGCGACCAGCTTCTCCAGGTTCTCCTCTCCCATGGTGGCGATGTGCCTGGCTGAGTAGCCAGCCCTGCCCCTGCGCTCCGCCTCGGCGAGATTCTCGTCGCGCTTCTCCTTGGTGAGCTTGAGCACCAGCTTGGTCCCTGGTTTCACCTCGCTGATGTGCTTCACCTCCACGTAGCCCTCCCTTTCCGCTCTCCTGAGGAGCTCCATCCCGCGCCTGGTGCGCACAATAACTGTGCTGTACTTCGGCGGCGAGCCCACGGCGCCCACGCTGAGGTCGGCGAGCTCTGCTGAGAAGTCCAGGCACACCTCGCACCCCACGCGCACGTAGGGCTTCGTCTCCGGCAGGGGTATCTCCTGCAGCACCTCGCCGTTGCGGTAGAGCAGCATCTTCCCCTTCTTTATGTCGAACTTGTCCACCTCGCTCAGCTTAACGCCGTAGTCGTCCTCCACCAGCGCGCGGAGGCAGGTGTACGCCCAGTTCTCCCGGCAGAAGAGCCCTATGCTGAGAGCAACGCTGTCCGCCCAGCTCTGCCCTATCTCAGAGCTGAAGAGCTGCAGCTTTCGCAGCGCCTGAAGCTGACATGGTAAGCCAACATAGGCAAGCTTCATTTCTCCACCTCTACGACAATCACCGTTGTTTAACAATTATCACGATTTTTCATTATAAATACTTTGTGGCTACCTCCTGAAGAGCCGCATGCACGCCTTGGCGACGTCTCTGGCGGTGACCATCCCCACTATCTCGCCGTCCTTCATCACTGGCAGGCGGCGGATGTGGTGCACATTGAGTATCTCCGACGCCTTCTCCACGCTGGCTTCGGCATCTATGGTGACGCGCAGCTCTGTCATTACCTCTTTAGCTTTGACCTGCCTCGGGTCAACGTCGTTCGCCACCACCTTGGTGAGGATGTCGCGCTCCGTGAGGATGCCGTACTGCAGCGGTGCAACCTCCACCAGCACTGAGCCGATGCGCTTCGCCGTCATTATCTCCGCCACTTCCTTGACGCTGGTCTCGGGCTTCACCACGGTTATGCCGTGCATTATCTCCTTGACCTTCATCTCAGCACCCGCTATAAAATATTGCAGTCGATATATTAACCTTTTTATAGAAAGCCCTGCGGGGCCCCGAGTGAGCTGTCGATGGACCTGGAAGGCTTTGTCAGGAGGAGACTGCTGGCTGGCGAGGACGTTGCCGGGGTAGTTGCGGCACTGGCGGAGCGCATCTCCGAGTTCAAGGACTGGAGTGAGGAGAGGCGGCTGCGCTTCGCCCTGGCGGTTGTGGAGGAGGTAAGGGCTTCCCTGGGCTTCATGGAGGAGAAGGACGAGTTCCTGAGGGAGCTCCTGGGCTACGCCAGCGCGGGTGTAAGCATGGGCGAGTTCGGCGTCGGCTCCCGCGGCGAGGGCGACTTCTTTGTGCACCGCAGGCTGGCGCGGATTATCGGCTCCACCGGTGCGGTGGTGGACCCCGGGGAGCAGGACGACGCCGGCGTGGTCAGGGGAGAGGGCGAATACATAACCCTGGCTGTTGACGGAATGCACTCCCGCCTGAGCGAGTTCCCCTTCCTGGCGGGCTTCCACTGCGCGAGGGCGGCGCTGCGCGACGTCTATGTTATGGGCTCTGTCCCCAGGGCGCTGATAAGCGACCTTCACCTCGCCGACGACGGCGATGTGGGCAAGCTCTTCGACTTCACCTCCGGGGTTGCCTGCGTGGGCGAGCTCTGCTCGGCGCCGCTCGTTGCGGGAAGCACCCTGCGCGTGGGCGGAGACATGGTCTTCGGGGAGCGCCTCGTGGCGAGCGTCGCGGCGGTGGGCACAAGCTCAGAGCCGCCCAAGGCGAGGAGGCACGCCGAGGAGGGAGACGTGATACTGCTCACTGAAGGCAAAGGCGGCGGCACTGTGAGCACCATAGCAATCTACCACCGGCGCTACGACGTGGTTAAGGAGACCCTCAACGTGGAGTTCATGCACGCCTGCGGGGCGATTATGCGGAGGGGCCTCCTCGCGGAGGTGCATGCGATGAGTGACGTCACCAACGGCGGCATCCGCGGCGACGCCTGGGAGATATCGCGAACAGCGCGCAAAAAGCTGGTGCTCTACGAGGAGGAGCTCTACCGCTCCATCAACCCCAGGGTGCTTGAAATGCTCGGCGAGCTGGAGATAGACCCCCTGGGGATAAGCACCGACTCGCTGCTGCTCATCCTGCCCCCGGAGGGCGCCTCCGAGGTCAGGGAGGCTCTTCGGGGCGTGGCAAAAGTTTATGAGGTAGGAAGGGTAGAGGTAGGCAGAGGAGTGTACATCGCCACCGACGGAGGCGAGCGCGAGTTAGAGAGGAAGTTCAGAGAGTCGGCGTACACGCAGGTTAAGAAGGTGGTAGGAGAAGAGGAGCCGGAGGACGTGGACGAGAAGAGGCGCAGGATTGAGGAGGCTGCGGAAAGGGCGCTGAGGAAGAAGCTTGCGGTTAAGAGGTTTATACAGGAGGGATTGAGATGAAGAAGGGAAGCATTAAGGTGAAGCGCGGGCTGGCGCAGATGCTGAAGGGCGGGGTTATAATGGACGTCACCAACGCCGAGCAGGCGGGCATAGCCGAGGACGCTGGAGCGGTTGCGGTGATGGCGCTGGAGAAGGTGCCCGCGGACATTCTCGCCGCAGGCGGCGTTGCTAGGATGGCAGACCCCGCGAAGATTCAGGAGATCATGGACGCGGTGAGCATACCGGTGATGGCGAAGGTCAGAATAGGGCACTTCGCGGAGGCGCAGATTCTTGAGGCTCTGGGTGTGGACTTCATAGATGAGAGCGAGGTGCTCA